>NZ_JBHUDX010000021.1:71475-105755 GCF_042678285.1 Streptomyces caeni | reverse complement strand
AGAACGGCAAGGGCGACCTCGCCGCACTCCTCACCGGCAACGACACCTGGACCGTGGAGACCTCATGACGTACGTCATCACCCAGCCCTGTGTGGACCTCAAGGACAGGGCATGCATCGACGAGTGTCCCGTCGACTGCATCTACGAAGGCCCGCGCAAGATGTACATCAACCCCGACGAATGCGTGGACTGCGGCGCCTGCGAGCCCGTGTGCCCCGTCGAGGCGATCTTCTACGAGGACTCCCTTCCCGACGAGTGGTCCGGCTATCTCACCGCGGACCGGGACGTCTTCGCCGCGACCGGAGCGCCCGGTGGTGCGAGCACGACGGACCCCCTGCCCCGGGACCACCCGATCGTCGAGGGAGAACCGGTCAAAGCGGGCTGATCGCCAAAGGGAGGGGGCCGACGTCATTCGTACTTCAGTACGGCTTCCCTGGTCCTTCAGCGGGGTCGGGCAACGTGCACACGTCAAGCGCGTGCGCCCCACATGTGTTTCCGCAGAGCCGCCGGACACCTCCCCAGAGGACCCCCATGGACACCTTCACCGCACCGTCCCCCTCCTTCCTCGGACCCCACCACTTGGTCCACAGGCCGGCCAGCCCCGAAGCCTTTCTGCTGAAGGCGACCGCGCCGGTACGGCAGAACTTCGCCTTCTCCGCGGAACTGCCCGAAGAACACCCGCTGTTCGGCGATTCCGTGTCGCCTTATCACGACCTGCTGTTCCCCGTGGAATCACTGCGCCAGACCATGCTGTTCGCGGCGCGCCGGTACTTCAGGGTGCCGGAGAGCTGGCACCCCGTGGTGGCCTCCGGCGGCGCCGCGATCACCCGACTGGACGCATGGCGCCGCGGCGGCCTGCGAGCCGGGCTCGCGCTGGAACTCGGGGTGACGCCACTCGACATCGTCAACGGCGTGCCGCGCGGCCTGGAGTGCGAGGCCGCCGTCTCCATCGACGGCGAGCGCTGCGGCACCGCCTCGGCCCGGCTGGTCTTCCTCGCCCAGGGCGTCTACCACAACCATCGCGTGCTCGGGCGGCGGCAGAGCGAGGAGTCGGTGGCGGCCGGGGACGGTGATCCGGCCTCACCCGGCGTGCCGCTGCCCGAACAGGTGGGCCACCGGGACGGCCGTAACGTCCTGGTCGGCCTGCCCGAGCACACCGGAGGGGACGGCGAAGAGGGACTGGCCTTCCCCATCGACGCCAGGGCGGCCGCCGGGCTGCGGCTCGAGGCCCCGGACGCGCCGGACGAGGTGCCGCCGATGCTGTTCCTGGAGGTGTCCCGCCAGGTCGGGCTGCTCGCCGCCGCGGAGCTGCGCGGCTTCATCCCCTCGCACGCCGTGCTGTCCCGGTGGCAGGCCTCGTTCCGCGGCTTCGCCGAACCCGGACTGCCGCTGCACTGCACGGTCCGTGAGGGAGTGCGCCGCACGGACGGACGGGTGTCCCGGGACGCGGCCGGCCGCCCGGTGGTCGACCTGCGGCTGTCGTTCCTTCAGGGCAGCCGGGTCGTGGCCCGTGTCTCCGCCTCCGTGCTGCAGGATTGCTGAGGCGCGCGATGAGATACAGAGTCCTCGGCCCCGTGCACATGGCACCTCGTACACCGTCCGCGGCCAAGCCGCGCGCGGTCCTCGCCACCCTGTTGGTGCAGAGCAACACGGTGGTGTCAACCCATACTCTGATCGACGAATTGTGGGGCGCTGAACCACCGCGCACGGCCACCACCACCCTCCAGGTCTATGTGTCCCAGCTGCGCAAGGCCCTGATGGAGGACACCGGCGAGGCCGCGGCGGAAACGGGTACGCCGCAGCCTCTGCTGACCCGGTCCCCCGGCTATCTGATGCGGGTCGCCCCGGAGGAACTGGACCTGGCCGTCTTCGAGTCGCTGCGGGCCGAGGGCCGGGCCGCGTACGGCCGGCACGAGTACGAGGCCGCCTCGCAGACGCTGAGCCGGGCGCTCGGGCTGTGGACGGGACCCGCGCTCTCGGGCATACCGCACGGACCCTCGCTGGAGACCTCCGCGATCAGACTCAACGAACTGCGCGCCGAAGTGCTGGAACAGCGGATCTCCGCCGATCTGCGGCTCGGGCTGCACCATGAACTGGTCGGTGAGCTGATGGCCCTGGCGCACGAACATCCGCTGCGCGAGACGCTGCACTGTCATCTGATGGTGGCGCTCTACCGTTCGGGCCGGCAGTCCGACGCCCTGCAGGTCTATCACCAGGCGCGGCGGTCACTGGTCGACGAACTGGGGGTGGAACCCGGCCCGGCGCTGAGCAGACTGCTGGAGCGGATCCTGGCCTGTGACCCCTCGCTGGCCTGGCGCAGCGAACCCGGGCGCCGGCTCGTTCCCGTCGGCGCATCACACGACCGCCCGGCCGGCGGGGCCGCGGACGGCGGCCGGGATGCGGGGCCCACGGTGTGGCTGCCGCCGGCCGTGGCTGACTTCACCGGACGCGAGGAGCAACTGGCCTTCGGTGAAAGGCTGCTGGCGGGTGATCCGCCCGGTGGGAACAAGGTGCTCGTGGTGTCGGGCCGGGCGGGCGTCGGAAAGACGGCGCTGGCCGTGCGGCTGGCCCACGACGCCGCCGAGCTGTTCCCCGACGGACGGCTCCTGGTGACGTTGCGGGACGCCGGCGGGCGGGCCGTCGAACCGCGGACCGCCCTGGCGACCCTGCTGCGACGGCTGCGCGGGCCCCAGGCGACGGCAGCCGAGCCGGAAACGGACTCCGGCGCGCAGCCGCTGCCGTCGTCCGAGGCGGAACTGACGGAGCTGCTGCACGCGCGCACCGAGGGCCGCAGGATGCTCATCGTCCTGGACGACGCCGTCTCGGAGGCGCAGATCCGGCCGGTGCTGTCGGCCGTGCCCGACAGCACCGTGATCCTGACGAGCCGTCATGTGCTCGGCGCGCTGGAGAGCGTGCAGCACCTGACCCTCGACGTGCTCGCCCCGGGTGAGGCCGATGCGCTGCTGGCCGCGTGCGGCGGACAGCGGATGCGGGAGGACCCGGAGGCGGCGGCGGAGATCGCCCGGCTCTGCGGCTGGCTGCCGCTGGCCCTTCGGGTGGCAGCCGCCGGGCTCGCAGCCCGCCCGCACTGGACCGCCGCCGGGCTCGCCCAGCGGCTGCGTGACGAGCGGACCCGGCTGGCCGCGCTCGCCCTGGGCGACCTCGACGTACGCAGCAGTCTGCTGACCGCCTACCGCGACGTGGACGAGGAGACCAGGCACGCCTTCCGGATCCTGGGGCTGGCCTCGCTGCCCGACTTCGCCCTGTGGAGTGCGACCGCGCTGCTCGGCACGGACCGGGCGGGGGCCGAGCGGCTCACCGAGAAGCTGGTGCAGGCCCATCTGCTGGAGGCACGGCGGCGGCCCGGGCGGCTGGCCCCCGTCCGCTACGGCTTCCACGCGCTGCTGCGCTCGCTGGCCCTCGAGGTGCTGGCCGGGGAGTCCCCGCAGGAAGGCCCCGCGGCCGTCGAACGGCTGTGCCGTGCCTTCCTGACCCTGGCCAGGTACGCGGACGCGCAGCTGGCGCCCGGCAGGGACCGGCTCGCGTACGAGGTGGAGCCCCTGGCCGCGATCCGTCCCGAGGAGGTGGTCGGCAGCGCGCCGCTGCGCTGGTTCCAGGAGGAGTCCGCGGGCCTGTCGGAGGCCGTACGGCAGGCCCATGCGGCCGGGTTGTGGAGTCTGTGCTCCGCCTTGGCCTCGGCCGCGGCCGGCTACTACGAGGCGGGTGCCCTGTGGGACGAGTGGGAGTCGACGCACGACCTCGCGCTGGACGCGGCCCACCGGTCCGGAGACATCCACGCGGAGGCCGTCATCCTGCGGTCCCTCGGCGACTTGGCCTGGCAGCGCCACCGGACCTCACTGGCGATCGCCCGGTACCGCCAAGCCTGGCAGCTGTTCACCCGTCACGGTGACCGGGCGGCGGCCGGCCGCTGTCTGTCCGCCGAGGGGGACGCGCTCCTCGGCACGGGGCGGGTCACCCAGGCCGAAGGGGCCTATGCACGCGCCCTGTCGGTGAGCCGGCAGCACGGCGACCCGCGGGGCTCCGCCAAGTCGCTGCGCGGACTGGCCCTGGTGGCGCAGCGCGAGGGCCGCCACGAGGAGGCGCTCGCCCTTCTCGGGGAGTGCGAGGACGCCGCGCGCTCCGCCGGCGACCGCCGCTGGATCGAGTACGCACGGCGCACGGCCTCCGCCCTCCGCACGGCACTGGCGTCGGGCCGGTCGGCCACGGCGTCCTCGATCCCGCTCGAAGTCCGCCCCGGCGTCTGGCTCTTCCAGCCGTCGTGGCCGCTCCGGCGGGCCGCCTGAGGGTTCCCCTGCCCGGCGCCGGGGAAGCCGCCCCGGCACCGGGACCGCCCGGCCGTGGCGGTCCCGGACCTCGTGCACGGACGGCGACGCGCCGGGGGGGCGCCGCGCCGGGGCGCACCACCGCCTCGTCACCACACGTCGGCCGCCGCCGTCTCCCGCTCCTCCTCCCCCAGTGCCTCCGCCAGGACGTCGACGATGCCGGGATCGAGTGCCGTGCCCGCCACCGTGTCCGCCGTGGGACCGAAGCCGGCGTCGCCGACGGCGACGGCAAGGGTGTAGCGGTCCCCGATCGAGAGGGTGTGGAAGGCCCATGCGCCGACCGTGCACGGGGCGCCGTCGGGGCGCAGCACCTCCGTGGGGGCTCGGTCCGGGCTGAAGCCGAAGTCGGTGAAGCGGAACAGCATGCCGAGGCCCATGGCCTTGGTGTAGGCCTCCTTCAGGGTCCACAGGCGGAGCACGGCGGGGTTGCGCTCCGCGACCGGCATGGCCTCGATCCGCTCCACCTCGTACGGGGTGCACACGTGCCGGCCCAGCCCGGGACCGTACAGGACGCGGTCGCTGGGCTCGGCGTCGACCCCGATGACGCCGCCGGCGGCCAGGCCGACCAGGAGCAGGTCATCGGTGTGGCTGAGGCTGATGTGCACGCCGTCGTAGCCGCGCAGGCAGGGGCGCCCGGTGAGGCCGTAGCCGAGTTCGACGGACTGGGGCGGTACGCCGAGCGCGGCGGCGGCGGCGAACTTCAGCAGAACGCGGGAGGACGCGAACCGGGTGCGGACCCGCGGGTGAGTGAGCTCCAGGTAGCGCTCCCAGTCGTGGCCCAGGAGCACGCGCAGCCGCGGCACGCCCGCTCGTTCCGGCCGCCAGTCGTCCTGGCGGGCCCAGAGGACGGCCGCCCCGTGCCGGTCGAGGTCAGCGCGTACTCTGCTCCAGTCCGCCGAGGGGCCGCAGATCGCGATCGGCTCCCCGAGGGTCCGGCCCGGGGCCCTGCGCCCGGGTGCCGTCATCGAAACTCTCCAACGTGTCGTGGAGATCGGACAGCACATCGGCCGCGGCCGCGCCGTCGATCACCCGGTGGTCGAAGGTGAGGCCGAGCCGCATCATCGGCGCGGGCACCACGACGCCGTCGCGGACCACCGCGCGGTCCACGACGCGGCCCGCGCAGAGGGTCACGGCGGTGCCGCCGGCCGAGTGGAAGCCGTCGACGGTCCGGTGGCCGAGTGAGCTGACCGAGACGGTGCCGAAGACTGCGGGACGCCGGCCGGGATCGCGCAGCGCCGCGGCGAAGGCCGCCCTGCCGAGCGGGACGGGAAGCCGGCCGAGCATTCGTACGCCCTTGAACTCGGGCAGATCCGCGGCCTGTTCGCCCCGGTAGCGGTCGACGCGTTCCTGGATCTCGCGCAGGCTCGCCGCCTCCAGGCCGGGAACGAGCGCCGAGAGCACGGTCCGCTCGCCCTCGACGGGCCGGTCCAGGGCGAGTTTGGCGGTGACGCCGTCGAAGCGGACGATTCTCGGGCGTCGGAACGGTCCGGGCCAGCCGGGGGCCATGACGGCGTTGGCCTCGGGGTGGCGGTCGAGGACCCGCCCGGCGGCGTACAGCAGATAGCTGACGACCGAGTAGCGGCGGCCGCTCTCGCGGGCGGCGGCGCGGTGTGCCTGGACACGGGTCATGTCGACGTCGGTGTCCAGGTGCACGGACCGCTGGGCCGCCGCCCACTCCAGGAAGTACAGGGTGTGGCGGCGGCGCCGTTCTGCGATGACGCTGGGCCTCACCCGGTCACCGCCAGGTCGTAGATCTCCCTGAGGCTGCGGGCCTCGAAGATCCGGCCGACCGGGACCTTGCGGCTGGTGGCGAGCTCCAGTGCGGTGACGAGCTTGAGGAGGTACAGCGAGTCCCAGTCGGGGAGTTCGTCGAAGTCACAGGCCACCTGCTCGGGTTCGAGCGGCATGCCGATCTCGTCGTTGACCAGGCGCACATAGTCGTCGAGTGTGAAGCCGCCTGGGGCGGGAACGATCGCGGGGGCGGTGCTGTCCATGCTCATACCTTCTCCAGGGCGAAGCCGGCCTTGATCCACTTGCTGGACTCGACGGCGACCGCGAGGGCCCGCTCACCGTCGGACATGCGCTCCAGCAACTTCTCGATCTGCAGGAAGGGCAGGGCGTTTCCGTTGTTGCCGGTGTCCGCGACGCACGAGACCTCGGCCGCGGTCGGCACGTCGAGTTCCTCGGTGATGCGGCGGGTCATCCGGCCCGAGAGCTGGGGCGGCAGCAGGTAGTCCAGCCGGTCCGCCTCCCAGTCGAGTTCGCCGAGGATCTCCCACAGGATCTCGACGGCCATGACGGGCACGGACTCCTCGATGGCCTTGTAGTCCTCGGTGACGGCCTGCCGGTCGTCGTACCGGTCGGCGAGCCCGAACCACTCGATGACCTGACCCGACTTGCGGCCCAGCCCGGTGAAGCGGTTGAGGACGTGGCGCAGCGCGACGCGCTGTCCGCGCGGCTCGTCGGTGAGCACGGCCGCGCCCGCGCCGTCGCCGAACAGGACGTAGTTGACGAGGTCGCTGGAGGCTGCGCCGGACACGTCGCGCTGGAGGTCGAGGTGCTTGCTGCACACGTCGCCGCCGATGACGAGACCGGTGCGGTACTGGCCGGAGGCAATCATCGACTGGGCGACGCCCAGGGCCTGTACGGCGCCGGCGCAGCCGGACTGGAGCTGGAAGGTGGGCACCTGGTCCAGGCCGAGCTGGTCGGCGACATGGTTGACGGTGGCGGGCATCAGGGTGTCGGGAGTGGCCGTGCCGAGGACGACGAACTCGATCTCGGACGGGTCGACGCCGGGGGCGGCGAGGGCCTTCTCGGCGGCCTGTGCGCACAGGTCGGCGAGCGACCAGCGCACCACTCCGGTGCCGAGGTCCCGGGCGAAGTACCGCGTCCGGGTGCCGATGAAGACCTCGATCCAGTCCTCGTTGATGCCGAGCACCTTCGCCAGGGTGGCGTTGTCCACCGGGTCACCGGGCAGAGCGGTGCCGATGGAGGCCAGATGGGTCGTCGGAGTGGTCATGCCGTCCTCTCTTCTTCCATGAGCGTCCGGTTCTCCTCCGCGTCGCCGAAGCCCGCGGGAACGGGCACCGCCGCACCGAGTTCGCGCAGGAAGGTGATGAGGTCGCCGACGGAGGAGAGCCGGGGCAGCAGGTCCTGGACCGTCAGGGTGCCGATGCCGGCGAGCCGGGCCTCCAGCCGGTTCTTGAGCTCCATGATCATGACGGAGTCGAAGCCGAGGTCCTCGTAGAGCCGGTCGTGGAGGACGACGTCGGCGTCGGTGTAGCCGCCGACCAGCCGGACGGCGCCGAGCACGGCCTCCGCGACCGGGTCCGCCGGGCCGGCGGGCAGGTCCAGGGTGAGGACGGACGCGGTGGCGCTCTCCGCCTCCCGGTGCGGTGCGAGCGCGGCGGCCGCCGGCTCGGCCGCCGGGACGTCGACCGTTCCCGGACCCCGCACCGGGTTCCTCGCCCAATAGCGGTGTTCCGTCGAGAAGGCGTACGGCGGCAGCGGGTGGGCGACCCGTTCCGCGGGTGTGTACGCGGCGTCCCAGTCGGGTTCGACGCCGCCCCGGTACAGCTCGGCGAGGGCCTCGGCGAGGTCCCGGCCGGCGGATTCGGGGCCGCGTACCGGCAGGACGTGCGCCGGGCCCGTCCCCGGGGCGGGGTGGCCGAGGCGGCGCACCATCCCGGAGAGCACCGGCTGAGGGCCGATCTCCACCAGGTGGGTCGGTCCTTCGTCGAGCAGCGCGGCGGCCGCGTCCCCGAACAGGACGGTGGCGTCGATGTGTTCCACCCAGTACGGGGCGTCCATCGCCTCCCCGTCGAGCACCCGGCCGCGAACGGTCGAGTAGACCGGGATCTCGGGTACTCCCCCGCCGACCTCGGTGGCGATCGCCGCGAATCGGGCCAGCATGGGCCGCATCAGCGGCGAGTGGAAGGCGTGGGAGACCTGGAGCCTGCGGGTGCTGAGCCCCTGGGCCTCGATCTCGGCACCGATCCGTTCCAGCGCCTCCAGGTCCCCGGAGAGCACGGTGGAGGTCGGGCCGTTGACCGCGGCCACACCGACCAGCGGTTCCGGTGCGATCCGCTCCTCGAGGTCCTCCCTGGCGGCCCTGACGGCCAGCATGCCACCGCCCGCGGGGAGTTCCTGCATCAGAGCACCGCGGGCGGCGACCAGCCGGGCGGCGCCCTCCAGCGGGAGCGCCCGGGCCAGGACGGCGGCGGCGAACTCGCCCACGCTGTGGCCGAGGAGCATCCCGGGGTGCACGCCGAGTTCCTCCAGGGTCCGGCCGAGGGCGTAGCCGGCGGCGAACAGGGCGGGCTGCGTCCACCGTGTGCTGTGGACCGCCTCGTCACCGGCGAGGACCAGGTCGCGCACGGACCGTCCCGTGTGCGGCAGCAGCGCGGCGTCGGCCTCGTCGAGGAAGTGCCGGTACAGCGGCGACTGTTCGTACAGTGCGGCGGTCATCCGGGGGTACTGCGAGCCCTGCCCGGTGAACAGGAACGCGACGCGGGGCCGGCCGTCGGGGCTGCCGGCGAGCCGGGCCAGCAGCCCGGGGTCGGCGGCGGCCTCACGCAGCCTGGCGACGAGTTCACCGGTGTCGCCGACGGCGGCCGCGAAACGGTGGCGGTGACCGGCCTTGACGCGGTTGCTGGACCGGGCCAGCGGGCCCAGCGGTACGCGGCGGGCCGCCGCCGCGTCGGCCTGGGCCAGCAGGTTGCGGCGCAATGCGTCGGTGTTCGGCGCGGTGAGGGTGAACACGGCGGCGCCGATGCCGCCCACGGGGGCGTCGTCCTCGGGCCGGGGGCGGGCGGCCTCGGGGGGCGCGGACTCCAGGACGGCGTGGGCGTTGGTGCCGCCCATGCCGAAGCTGCTGAGTCCGGCGACGGCGGGGCCGGCGGGCAGCCGCAGCGGTGCCTTGAGGAGCCGCAGCCCGTGGTCGCGCAGGTTGAGCCGCTTGCTCTCCTTGGCGGCGAAGCGGCTGGCGGGGACCACCCGGTGGTGCAGGGACAGGGCGACCTTGATCAGTCCCGCGATGCCGGCGGCGCCCTCGGTGTGGCCGAGGTTGCCCTTGACCGAGCCGAGCGCCATGGGTTTGCCGGCGCGGCCCGCGTGGTGGTGGCCGAGTGCCTTGATCTCCATCATGTCGCCGAGGCTGGTGCCGGTGCCGTGTGCCTCGGTGAAGGCCACGTCGGAGGGCTCGACTCCCGCCCTGCGGTAGGCGGCGGCGAGTACGTCCTGCTGGGCCCAGCGGTTGGGCGCGGTCAGCCCGTTGCTGCGGCCGTCCTGGTTGACGGCGATGCCGCGGATGACGGCGTACACGCGTTGCCCGTCGGCGATCGCGTCCCGCAGCCTGCGCAGCACGACCACACCGACGCCCTCGCCGCGGCCGATGCCGTCGGCCTCGGCGCTGAAGGGCTTGCAGCGCCCGTCGGGGGCGGAGAGCCCGGCCTGGGTGTAGAAGATCGACAGAGCCGGGGTGAGGGCCACGTTGACACCGCCGACGAGGGCGTGGTCGCACTCCTCGGACAGCAGGGCGTTCACCGCGAGGTGCGCGGCGACCAGCGAGGAGGAGCAGGCGGTGTCGACCGCGAGGCTGGGGCCCTTCAGGTCGAGGTGGTACGAGATCCGGTTGGCGGTCATGCAGTAGCCGTTGCCGGAGCCGACCTGGGCGGTGACGTTGGCGTAGTCGGTGAGGTGCAGCTGCGCCCACTCGTTGCCCATGATGCCGACGAAGACCCCGGTCGGGGTGCCGGCGAGGCTCCGCGGCGGAATGCCCGCGTCCTCGACCGCCCGCCACGCGGACTGCAGCAGCAGCCGCTGCTGGGGGTCCATGGCGGCCGCTTCGCGCGGCGAGATGGTGAAGAACTCGTTGTCGAAGGCGTCCGGGTCGGCGATGAAGCCGCCCTCGGTGGTGTTGGTGTGTCCTTCCTCCCCGGCCTGGGAGTAGAACTCCTTGGCGTCCCACCGCTGCCGGGGCACCTCCCCCACCCCGTCCGCGCCCCGCATCAGCAGGTCCCAGTAGGCGCCGGTGTCGGGCGCCCCCGGGAATCTGCAGTCGATGCCGACGATGGCTATGGGCTCCATCAAGCGCCGCCGTCCTTCGGGGCGGCCGCGGCGAACTCCTCCATGAGGTGGCCGGCGAGCGCGTGGACGGTCGGGTAGTCCCAGGCGGCCGTGGGCTCCATCACGAGGTCGAAGTCGTCCTCGATGTCTCCGCACAGGCTGAGGGCGGCGACGGAGTCGAGGCCGTACTCCGCGAGGGGCACGTCCGGGTCGATCTCGGCGGGCTGCCGCTTGAGGTAGAGGGCGATGCGCTCGGCCAACCACATGGTCAGAGACTCGGTGGTGTGTCCGGTGGTCGGAACGGGCATGGTGCACTCCTCGGCGGGGTGAGCGGATTCGCTTGCTGTGCTGGGGCCGCGCCGGCCGTTGCGGGCCGGCCGGGGGTCCCTCGGGGACCGGCTGGTGTCGATCAGCCGGTGAGCGGGGTGTCGTACAGGTCGTAGCTGCTGCGCGCATGGAACCTGCGCAGTACTTCCTCGTGCATCCGGGCTTCGACGGACGCGGGGAGTGCGGCGGGCCGGCGGCCGAGCCGCCGGGCGAGCCGGTGCAGTGCGGCGGCAAGCCAGGCGGGGTCGGCGAGGAACGCGTCGCCACCGTCGCGGGACGCCTGCTGCCAGACACCGATCGCCGACGCGGCGGCGAGCAGGTGGGCGTAGCGGTCGGCGAGGGCGAAGGCGGCGGGGCCGGCGAGCGCCGTACGGTCCTCGGGTGCGAGCGCGCGGCTCGCCTCCTGTACCTGCCGCAGCTCGTCCACCAGAGTCAGCGCGAGCCCCTGGACGGCCCGCTCCTCGGGTGCCGCGCCGGGCAGCCCGTCCACCGCGGCCACCAGTGTGGCGCTGAGCCCGTCCCGTCCGCTCGCCAGGGTGAGCCGGTCGAAGGGGATGTCCGGGAGCTCCGCGTGCGGCCGGAAGAGTTCCCCGGGTGCCGGTTCGTCGCTGAACCAGGAGCGCCGGGCGAGCCGGGACAGCTGGGGGATGATCGTGGCCTGGCAGGCCGCGGAGCCGGCGTGGCCGAGGCTGAGCACCGGCAGGTCGCGAAGGTGCTTCTGGAAGATGCCGTACTCGCCGTCGCGGATGTAGAAGCGGGCCCCGAGCACGATGGAGAGTTCGTGCATGGTGTCGGTGAGCAGCCGCGGGACGAGGTACTTGGTGGCGGCGGCGAAGACGCTGGTCTGCTCGGGGAGCAGGTGCACCGCCCGGGTCGCGGCCAGGGAGAGGCTGTCGCAGGTCAACAGGTCGGTGAAGGCCCCGGACAGGGTGGCCCTGGCGTGCGGGATCTCCATGACGGTCTTGCGGTAGAGGCGCCGGCCCAGTGCGAAGCGCACGACGGTCCGCAGGGCCGTGTCGGCGGTGCCGACCGCCATGCCGGGCAGCGCGGCCCTGGTGACCTGGAAGGCGCGCAGGGCGGTTTCGACTCCCTTGCCTCTCTCGCCGACGAGGGCGGAGGCGGGCACGGGTGTGTCGTCGAACCGGAGTCCGGCCAGGCGGCAGCCGCGCACGCCGACGGCGTCGTAACGGGGCAGTACCTGCCAGGTGTCCGCGTCGAGCCCTTCGCGTTCGACGAAGAGCACGGAGTGGCTGCGGCTGCCGGGTGCGGGGTCGGTGCGGCTGAACAGGACCCAGGCGTCCGCGCGGGCGGCGTTGTTGATGACCTGTTTGGCGCCGTTGAGCAGGAATCCGCCTCCCTGCGCGGGGCGGGCCTCGAACTCGTTGCGCACGAAGTCGTTGCCGTGCGCGAGTTC
The DNA here is from genome assembly GCF_042678285.1 of Streptomyces caeni. Taxonomy (NCBI): domain Bacteria; kingdom Bacillati; phylum Actinomycetota; class Actinomycetes; order Kitasatosporales; family Streptomycetaceae; genus Streptomyces; species Streptomyces caeni. The sequence goes on along the minus strand of NZ_JBHUDX010000021.1, from coordinate 93,605 downwards.
GTGGTAGGCGACCGAGACCTTGCCGCCGCCGGTGAGGATCCGCGCGAGGCGTTCGCGCTGCGCGGTGTCCCCGCAGGCCCAGACGTTCACGGCGGCCATGAAGGAGGTCACGCCGTAGCCGAGGCCGAGGGCGACGTCGCGGCGGAACACCTGCCGCATGACGCGTACCAGGGTGTCGAGGCGTTCCAGGCGGCCGCCCTCGGCGCACGGTACGAAGTCGGCGCCGAGCGTGAGTTCGTCCAGGGCACGCTCGCCGGCCTCGGAGAGTTCACCGGCCTCGTCCGCTTCCAGCAGCCGGGCGTAGGACAGTTCGTTGCCTTCGTCGGTGGGATCGCCCAGCCGCCGGTCCAGTTCGGCCACGCGCGCCGCGGCCCGCGCCTCCTGTCCCGGTGCCCCGTGACCGTCGGCGGTCGACGGGTGCGTGCCCTGGGGCTCTGTGCCGATCAGCATGACGTCCTCTCACTCTCGCCGACGGCCGCGTGGGGCGTCGCGGACTGCCGCTCGGGGCTGCGCTGCGGCAGCAGCGAGAACAGCCGGCCCGAGGAGCGGGCCGCCCGCAGGGCGCCGAGCAGTTCGTCGTATGTCTCCCGGCCGGCCGCCGCCGGTTCGCCGAGGCGGACCAGCAGCCGGTCGAGGGCGGTGTGCAGCCACAGGCCGTCCCGCCACAGCGCCCCGGTGCCGGGGTCGTCGCTGACGTGGTCGGTGCTGTGCGTCCACAGGCCGAGGCAGGCAGCTCCGGCCCAGCACAGGGTGTAGCGGCGTGCGACCTCGAAGGCGGCGGGCGGGACCTCGGTGAGCACGCCCTGGTACTCCTCCATCTCGGCGTGCACCGCCGTGGTGGTGGCGAGCAGCCGCCGGGCGGCCTCGGCCGCCGGCTCCAGCGCCGGGTTCGCTCCGGCACGGCGGGTGATGTCGTCGACGGCGGCGGCGAGCCCTGCCATGACTCCGCTGCCGTGCCGGGCGACCAATGACAGCTTCGAGGGGTCCAGGGGCGGCAGCGGTGTCCGGAGGTCGCAGGCGGCGTCGCCGCCCGCGGTGTCGCCGGTGCCGCGCCGGAAGCCCCGGACCAGGGAACGGAACTGGTTGACCAGGGAGTTGAGGTTGACCAGGGTGTTGCCGTCGAAGAGTCCGACGAGGCGGTGGTCACGCGCGAGTTTCTGGAACCGGCCGTCGGCGTGGACGCCCTTGAGGAAGGCGCGGGCGCCGAGCAGCCCGGTCAGGTCGGCGAGGACCTGGTCGGTGCCGGTGGGCAGCAGGTACTTGGTGACGGCCGAGATGACGCTGAGCTCCGCGGTCTGGGTCTGTACGGCCCGGGCGGCGACCAGGGCGACGGCCTCGTGCAGCAGGACGTCGGCGGCGGCGCCGGCCAGCACCTGCCGGGCCTGCGGGAGGTCGATCAGCCGCCGGCCGTACAGCTCGCGCTCCTCGGCGAAGTCCAGGCCAAGCCGCAGCCCGTGGTCGCCGGCGCCGAGCGACAGCGCCGCGCACATGGTGCGGGTGAGCTGGAGCGCCTTCAGCACGATCTCCAGGCCGGCGCCCTCGGCACCGACGAGGGCGCTCTTGGGCACCCGGGCGCCGTCGAAGGCGATGCCGGAGATGTCGGCGCCGCGGATGCCGTGGGTACGGATCTTGGGGAGGTGGCGGTAGGTGTCCTCGTCGAGTTCGCGCTTGTCCACGAGGAGGACGCTGAAGCCGCGCGGGCCCCCGTCCGGGTGCGTGCGTGTCAGCAGCGACAGCACCGACCCCCGGGTGGCGTTGTTGATCAGCCACTTCTCGCCGCTGACCAGCCAGTGGTCCGCGGTGTCCGGCGCCTTGTCGTCGGTGCGCACATCCCCGGCGAGAAGGTCGCTGCCGTGGTCGCGTTCGGTGAGCCCGAGGGAGACCGGGACCCCGGCCATGATGTCGGCGCCGAGCCTGGCCCCTTGCTCCGCGGAGCCCGCCACCCAGACGCAGACGCCGCCGAGGTAGGTCTTGCCGTGACCGATGGCGCAGGTCATGTCGCGGCGGGCGACGGCGCGGACGAGCTGGAGCACCTGCTCGTAGTCGCGCAGGCTGCCGCCGTACTCGACCGGTACGTACTGGTCGGGCAGGCCCCACTCCTGGAAGCGGCCGCAGATGTCGGCGGGGAACTCCTCCTTGTCGTCGAGTTCCGCGCAGCGCGCGTAGGAGAAGATCTCACCGGGGTCGTCGGGGTCGCCGAGGAAGCGGTCGAAATCCTCCGCGAGCCGGTAGGGCGGGTGTTCCATGTCAGACCACCGATTCCAGGGACGGGACGGCGTCGGCGGTGTCCGCGGCGCCCGTGCCCTCCGCGGAGGCGACCAGTGCGCGGACGGCCGGCTCAAGGGCCTCGTGCAGCGGGGTGATGCGGCCCTGGAGGAACAGCTTGCGCATCAGGGTGCGCTGGATCTTGCCGCTGGTCGTCTTGCGGACGGTTCCGGGGCGCACCAGCAGGACGTTGCCGGCGGGGATGCTGAACTCCTTGCTGATGAACCTCTGGGCGCCGGAGGCAACGGTGTGCAGGTCGGTGGAGATGCCGCCGGGCCGCACCTCCTGGATGACGACCAGGTGCTCGCGGTCGGTCTCGACGGAGAAGACGGCGCCCGCACCGATGCGGAAGGCCTTGTCGCTGGTCTGGACGGCGCGTTCGACGTCCTGGGGGTAGAGGTTGCGACCGGCCAGGATGACCATCTCCTTGAGCCGGCCGGTGACATAGAGCTGTCCGTCCTTCAGGACGCCCATGTCGCCGGTGCGCAGCCAGCCGCCGCCGTCGTGTCCGCCCGTGCCGTCGGAGATCGCCGCGTCGAAGATCTCCTTGTTGGTCTGCGGCCGCTTCCAGTAGCCGGAGGCGACGCTGTCGCCCTTGAGCCAGATCTCGCCGACGTGTCCTTCGGGCTTCTCGACCTGGGTCTCCGGGTCCACGATGCGGACCTCGAAGTCACGTGCGATGCCGCTGCTGACGAGGGTCCGGGCGGGTTCGCCGACGCGCGGGCCGGCCAGTTCGCCGCGCTCCAGGGCCTCAGCGCCGACGTCGAGGACGCGCGCGGTTGCGCCGCGCGGGATGCCGGAGACCAGCAGGGTCGTCTCAGCCATGCCGTAGCAGGGGAACATGCTCTCGGGGCGGAAGCCGACGGGCGCGAAGCGCTCGGTGAAGGCGCTGATCGTCTCGGCCCTGACGGGTTCGGCGCCGTTGCAGGCGGTCGTCCAGGAGGACAGGTCGAGCGTCTCCAGCTGCTCGTCGGTGACGCGGCGCACACACAGGTCGTAGGCGAAGTTGGGGGCGCCGCCGGTGGTGATGCCGTAGTCGCCGATCATCTTCAGCCAGCGATAGGGGCGCTTGAGGAAGGTGAAGGGGGCCATCAGCACGGCGGGAACGCCGAGGTAGAGCGGGTGGAGGATGTGCCCGATCAGGCCCATGTCATGGTAGAAGGGCAGCCAGCCGCCGCACACGGTGTCCGGTCCTGTGCCGATCGACCGCTGGATCGCCGCCTCGTTGGCGAGCAGGTTGCGGTGCGAGACCACGACGCCCTTGGGCTCGCTGGTCGAGCCGGAGGTGTACTGCAGGAAGGCCAGGCTCTCGGGGGTGAGGGAGGGCGTGTGCCAGGCGTGCGCATCGCCCTCGGTGGGATCGTCGGTGGCCAGGCACGCCACGTCGGTGAAGCCCTCCGTGGACAGCCAGGCGGAGATCTGGGGGGCGTTGGCCGAGTCGGTGAGCACGGCGCAGGCCTCGGCGTCGCGCAGGATGCCGGAGACCCGGGTGAAGTGCTGGCCCTGCTCGGTGGGCAGCGGTCCGGGCACGGCCACGGCCCCGGCGTACAGGCAGGCGGTGAACGCCTTGATGAAGTCCAGGCCCGGCGGGTACAGCAGGAGGACCTGCCGGTTCGCGGCTCCGCGTTCCTGCAGCCAGGACGCGATCCGGCGCGCCTCCTGGTCGAGCCCGGCGGACGTGAGGTGCTGCGGCACCGAGCCCTGGGCGTCTTCGGGCAGGAAGATGAAGGCATCCGCGGCGCTGCGGGCTTCGGTGCGCTCCAGAACCAGTTCTGTGAAGGTTCGGAAGTTCGTCAACGTCTTTCCCCGACCTCTCCGAGATCCGCTGGCGTGGCGCCGGCACGGGTTGCTCTGACATCACGATCGTCGTCCGGGGCGCTAAGGAGACGCTTGTGCGTTCCCGGTACGCGGTGGGGCGGTGCGGGGCCCGCGCGGCCGGATGTGGGGCCATTCGGGCGCGCGGCGGACGGCATCCCGGTGACCGGCCGACGACCGGCTCCGGGCAGCCCCGTGGGGGCCGGGGCCCGGGTCATCCGGCGGTGTGCTGGAAACCCGCGTCGAGGGTCACGTGTCCGGGCACGTCGGGCAGCCGGGTGAGCGCGTGCCGGAACTCGACCGTGCCGTCCGCCGATTCGGCGACCCGCTCGAAGCCGAGCGACGGGTAGAAGTCGCGCACCTTGTGGTTCTTGGCGGTGGGCCGGTAGCTCGCGCGTACCTCGGCCGCACCCGAGTCCACGGCGTGCTCCAGCAGCGCGGCGATCGTGGCCTGCTCGATGCCGCGGGCGAAGACCCGGCAGCTGAGCAGCATGTTGTCGATGCGCAGGGCCTCGTCCTGCCGGTGTGCGAAGAGGGCGCCGACGACCCCGTTGTCACCGAAGCGGTCACGGGAGCGCACGGCCAGCACCAGGTGGCCCGGCGAGTCGAGCCGCTCACGGACGTCGGACGGCTGGAGCCGGCGGGTGGTGAGGTTGAACTGGTTGGTGCGCAGGGTGATCTGGGCGACCCGGGCCACTTCGTGGTCGCGTACCGGGGCGATCTCGACCTCGACGCCGAGGGCGCGCAGATACTCCTCCATCGAGCCGGTGGTCTGCTGGAGGTCCTGCCGTTCCGCCTCCTGGCGGTACTGCACGGCGCGGCCCCGGTCCTCGGTCGTCAGTTCCCGTACGTCGAACCAGCCGTCCGCGAGCAGCCGGTCGATGTGCAGCGCCGGTTCCTCGTCGAGCCCGATCACGGCGATCTCGGGGAGCGAGGACGCGACCAGGCCCCGTTCGAAGGGCGAGTCGTCGGCGAAGACGAAACTGTCGGTACCGAGGTTGAGCCGGGCGGCGATGTTCCGGATGTTGCCGTCCTTGGGTTCCCAGTCGGCGCTGATCCGGACGAAGTCGGCCTCGCGCAGGGTCATGTCGGGGTGGTCGCGGAGCACGTCCAGCACCGGCTCGCGGTCGTTCTTGCTGCACACCGCGAGCAGCACGCCCTGGCCGCCGATCTGCTTGACCACCCGCTGGAACCGGCCGAAGGCCTCACCGCGGTAGGTGGTGGCGGCGGCGATGCCGTCGGGCCCGTCGTCGCCGAGGATGCCGTCCCAGAGGGTGTTGTCGAGGTCCAGGACGAGGAGCTTCTTGGCCCGGCCGCGCAGTGTCCGCAGCAGATGGCCCGCCTCGCGCGCGTACCGGGCGAGCACCTCCTCGCCGAGGTGCGCCTTGGCGTAGGCGGCGAGCCGGGGGTCGCGGACCGGTCCGCCCTCGGCGACCAGCGGCTCCAGGTCGACGACGTGCAGCCGCGGGTGCGCGGCGGCGAGCCGCAGCAGCCCGGCGTTGAACTCGCGCCAGACGGCGGACAGTTCGGTTCGGGAGCGATGGTCGACCAGTTGGTGGGTGTGGGTGCGCAGCAGCGGCAGGGTGTTGAGCACCAGGGTGCCGGTGCCGTGCTCGTCGTAGTGGGCGGCGAGCCGGTCGAGGAGCTCCAGTTTGCCGGCGGCGGTCCTGGCGACGTCCTCCGGGCCCCAGGGCAGGGGCAGTTCGTCGAAGACGATCTGGGCGTCGAGGAGGCAGAGGGTGAGTTCGGTGCCGGGCGCGTACACGTCGCTGCCGGTGTCCAGCAGATCGCGCTGCCAGGAGTCGTAGTCGCCGGTCTTGACACGCGACGGGATGCCGTGGCGGGCCAGTTCGGCGGTGAGCGGTGCCGTCAGCCCGTCCAGAGTGCCGTGTCCGGTGACGGCGACGGTGGCGGGCACCACGGTGGGATGCCGCTGTACGACGTCCTCGGGGGCGACCTTGGCGAGCAGTCGGCCCGCACGCGCGAGCAGGCTGAACGCGTCGTCGGACTGGGCGAGTTCAGCGAGGAGTCCGGACACCGACGGGTACTCGTCGGCGAGCCTCTTCTCGCCGTGCAACGCGCGCAGCCGGTCCAGGGGGCCGGCAGGCGCGGTGTGCCCCGGGCCGGACGTCTTCACTGCTGTGCTCACGGTCTGTTCGCCTCTCTGCCGGAGCGGGCGGGCTGTCCGGAGCTTGGGTCCCGGCCCTAAAGACGGGCTTGCGCCCGGGGCCCGCCCCTGGTGCGCGCGGTGCCCGCAAGAGCTGCTTTAGGCGAGGTGCGGACCATCGGCGGACCATGACCTCGTCCGAAAGGCAGCAGTGACGATGACAACTGAGCTGACCGCAGAGGTGTGCGTGGTCGGGGGAGGCCCGGCGGGGCTCACGCTGGCCGTGGAACTCGCCAAGCGTTCGGTGTCCGTCGTGGTCCTGGAGCAGAGCGGCCACTTCGACCGGTCGTTCCGGGGCGAGTCGGTCTCCCCCGACTCGGTGTGGCTGCTCGACCAACTGGGTGTGCTCGGCCGGCTTGAGGGCGCCTACCAGCAGATGCACCGCATGGAGATCGTCGACTCCGGCAGCACGGTGCTGCGTGCCGACTTCCGGCGCTTCCCCTACCCGCACCCCTATCCGGTGGAGATGCCCCAGCCCGCTCTGCTGTCGGCCCTGGCCGGGCTCGGTCAGGAGGAGTACCCGGAGCACTTCACCCTGGTGCGCCGGGCGACGGTGAACCGCCTGGTGCGTGCCGGGGGCGACAGCGGTCCGGTCAAGGGGGTGACGGCGCGCACCCCGGAGGGCGAGATCACGGTGCGCGCGGCGCTCACGGTGGGGGCGGACGGCCGGTTCAGCAAGGTCCGCGAGATGTCGGGGCTGACGTACACGAAGCTGCCGCTGGACCGTGACGTGGTGTGGCTGAAGCTGCCGTTCCCGCCCGAGTGGGACGACCGCACGTATCGCATCCGGATCCGCGGCGATCAGCACGGGCTGTTCATCCCGACCCGCCCGGACAGCGTGCGCGTCGGTTTCAACATTCCCAAGGGCGGGCTGAAGGAACTGCGCGCCCAGGGTCTGCCCGCGCTGTACGAGCGGCTGGACCGGCTCGCACCCGAGCTGGCCGGGTCGGTGCGCAGCGAGATCCGCTCGTGGTCCGACACCTCGATGCTGGACATCTTCACCGCGCTGGTGCCGCGCTGGTCCAAGCCGGGCCTGGTCCTGATGGGCGACGCGGCGCACACGCTGACGCCGATCCTCGGGCAGGGCGTCAATCACGCCATCATCGACGCGGTGACGCTGGCCCCGCTGGTGCGCGACGCTTTCGACCAGGGCGGGAGCGAGGCCGCGCTGCTGCGGGCGGGCGAGGCATTCCAGCGGTCGCGGGAGGCGTCCGTCGACAAGTCGCGCGGTCTGCAGCTGCGGCAGGAGCGGCTGTTCGCCCTGCACGGCGCCGGCGGTGTCTTCCGCCGCTCGCTGTACCGGGCGGTCGATCAGAGCCAGAAGCTGAAGGAGAGGGTGCTGGGAGGCGCGTACTTCCAGTTGCAGAAGCCCGGCCCGCACGCCGTGGAGGCGCAGTCCCCCGCCACCCGCGTGTGACCGGTGTGCCCGGAGACCGCTGAGGGCCGGGCGCACCGCGCACGGCCACGGCCCGCACGAGAGCGTACGGGCCGTGGTCTTTGTCGTACCCGCCCCCGGGGGCCGGCCGCCCCGCCGGGGTGGGCCCTTCTCCGGCCGCCGGCCCGTCGGGGACGGGGCGGAGGCCGTCTCGGACGGGCCGGTCGTGCCGCCGCCCGGCCGTCACCTGATGACGGCCGGGCGGCGTTCTGCCGGATCGTTCACCAGGTGACGGGCAGCCGGGTCAGGCCGTGCACCATCATCCCGGTCGTCAGCTCCAGGGCATCGACCTCTTCCGCGAGCCGCAGGCCCGGGAAGCGGTTCAGCAGCGAGGAGATGACGATCTGCAGCTCCGCCCTGGCCAGCGCGGCGCCCAGGCAGAAGTGCGGGCCGTGGCCGAACGCGAGGTGGTGGACGGCGTCGGGCCGGGTGGGGTCGAACTCGTCCGCCGACGCACCGGTGAAGCGCGCGGGGTCCTGATTGGCGGAGCAGACCGCGGCCAGGACGGCGCTGCCCTCGGGGATGACGGTGCCGCCGACCTCGACGTCCTCCAGGGTGATCCGCAGCGGGCCTCCGTCACCGATCGGGTTGACGCGCAGCAGCTCCTCGATGGCGTGGTCGATCATCTCGGGGTGCGCGCGCAGCGTGGCCATGTGCTCCGGATGGCGCAGCAGGGTCAGGACCATCTTGCCGATCATGCTGACGGTGGTCTCGTGGCCGGCGACGAGGATGGTCGCCGCCATGACGATCAGCTCGTACTCGTTGAGGCTGCCCTCCTCCTCGTGGGCGGCGACGAGCGCCCCCATCAGGTCGTCCGTCGGCTCCTCCCGCTTGCGCTTGACCAGCGCCGCCAGGTACTCGATCATCTGCTGGCGCTGAGCGGCGGTCTCCTCCGGGGTGTGCGCGGTCAGCGAGACGAAGGCGTCCGACCACTCGCGGAACCGGTCGCGGTCCTCGAAGGGCACACCGAGCAGCTCGCAGATCACCATCACCGGCAGCGGGAAGGCCAGGGCCGTGTTGAGGTCGACCGGCCCGTCGAGCTTCTCCATGCCGTCCAGAAGACCGTCGGTCAGCTCCTGGATCCGGGGACGCATGTTCTGCACGCGGCGGGCGGTGAACACGCGGGAGACGAGCCTGCGCAGCCGGGTGTGCTCGGGCGCGTCCGTGGTGAACAGGCTGCCCGGAACGGGAGGTGTCGCGGTGAGCTGCGGCGCGCCGGGGGCGATGGTGGCGGCCCGGCTGAACCTGGCGTCCGCGAGAACGGTGCGCACATCGTCGTAGCGGGTCACCACGTAGCCCTCGTCGCCGCTGGGCAGCCGAACGTGGGCGACGGGGCACTTGGCCCTCAACTCTTCGTAGACGGGGGGCACTTCAACGGCGGAGGGGCGGTGGAACGGGTAGTCCAGTATGGGTCGACCGGTCTCCGGCCCGTCGTGCGTCGTCTCCGTCGTATCCGTTGTGTCCGTCGTTTCCATGCGTTTCCTCCGGCAACCGGTGCTCAGCGGGTACTTGTATGCGGCGGTCCGGGTGTCCGACACGCGGCGAGAGGCGCTGTCGGGGACCCGGACGAGCCTCGCAGCAAGGGCTTGCGCGGGACCAAAGCGCCGCGAACGCGGAACGGCTCACATCCCTTCCGGGGACGGTGGGCCGTCGTCGCGCCGTCGGTCAGCGCTGCCAGCCTTCAGCGGTGCGCAGGCCGAACCCGAAGGCCCGGTCGGAGGCGATGTGCTGCATCCAGGCCAGGCCGAAGGTGAACAGGGGGACGGCGACGCCCGGGGAATCGGGCACCAGACAGGTGAGCATGACGGCGAGGGCCACGACGGGCCGGTGCACGAAGTTGTAGACCGGAACGGTCTTCCGGGGCAGTTGGCCGTGCCCGTGCGGGCCGGAGGCACCGACGAGGAACGACAGGTCGGGTGCGACGACACCGGCGACCGCCGCGACGATCACCCATCCGCCGTGCTTCACCGCCTCGAACACGACCCAGATCAGCAGGAGGGCGGACAGCAGCCCCCAGGCGACCCGGGCCGGCCGTGAGGCCGAGCTCCGGACGGCGCCCTCCGCGGCGTCGTGTGTCACGGGACGTGCTCCTTTCGCGGTGGATCCGCACACAGTTCGGGGCGGCACCCGGCCGGGGGCGGCCGACGCCGCCGCAGGGATGCCGGCAGGGGCCCGGCATGACCCGGGAAGAGCCGAAACGTGAGATTCTCACGCCCCGGCCGCCCTGCCGGGCTTCAGACCGCGACCCGCTCGGTGGCGTACCGGCGTGTCAGGGAGGCCAGTTCACGCAGGAAGGCGTCTTCGTCCGACTTGACGAAGAAGTGCCCGCCGGACATCGTACGCACTTCGCATCCGCGCCCCGCGTGCCGCCGCCAGGAGAGCATCTCGGGCACGGTGACCAGCCGGTCCCCGCTTCCCGCGAACAGGTGCAGCGGTACCTGCAGCGGCTCGGTGTGCGCGGCGACGCTGCCGATGCACAGCCGGAGGTCGTCGCGGGCCACCGGGAGCAGCACCGAGAGGAACTCCGGATGGTCGAGCAGCGCCTGCGGGATGCCGCCGAGTTCCACCAGGGCGGCGACGAGTTCCTCGTCCGCGGCGTCCGGGTCGGCGATCGGCGGGGCCGGCAGGTGCGGGGCGCGGTAGGCGCTCAGCACGAGTGCCCGGGGCAGGGCCGCACCGCGCTGCTGCCGCCGCCGGGCGAGGGAGTACGCGATGAGCGCCCCCATGCTGTGCCCGTAGAAGATGTGGGGCTCGCCCAGCTCGTCGTCGAGCTGGGCGTCCATGTCGTCGATGAGGGCGTCCAGATCGGTGAACCTGGGTTCGTTGATCCGTCCCTCCCGGCCGGGCAGCTGCACGGGCATCACCCGTACTCCGGCCTCATGGGCGTCGAGGCCGCGCTGCCACCGCCGGTACGCCGAGGCTCCGCCCCCCGCGTACGGAAAGCAGAACAGCCGTGTCGCGGGTCCCGGTTCGTGGTCCGGGCGCTTCCAGGACAGGTATCGCGTCATGGTGCTCCGTCTCGGTTCCGTCCAGGGGATGAGCGGTCCGGCCGGGTCCGCGGTACGTCGGCACCCGGGCGCCGGCCGTCCGGCGCGGCCCCCACAGTGCGCGGGACCGCTAAAAGGCCGCCAAACTCGGTACGGTGACGTCGAGCTGAGGATCGGCGGCCAGGATCGCCCGGTGCAGCTGCTGGACGCGCAAGGAGGGCTCTATTCCTAGCTCGTCGACGGTCGACGCGCGTAGCTTGCGAAATATTTCGAGCGCCTGCCACGAGCGTCCACACCGGTAGAGCGCCAGCATCAGCAGGGCGTGCAGGCTCTCCTGCAGCGGGAACTGCTCGGTGAGCGCGAGGAGTTCGCCGATCACCTCGGCGTGCCGGCCGAGCCGCAGGTCCGCGGTGATCCGCCCCTCCAGCGCGGAGCGCCGTGTCTCCTCCAGCCGCAGGAGCTCGACGCGCAGCGCGGGCCCGATGCGTACGTCGGCGAGCACCGGCCCGCGCCACATGGCGAGCGCCTGCCCCAGCAGCTTCGAAGCGGTCTCGTCGTCACCGCCGGCCAGAGCGCGCAACCCGCGGCCGGTCAGCTGCTGGAAGACATCGGCCTCCATGACGGGCGCGGGCAGATTCAACGCGTACCCGGTGTAGCCGCGGCTCAGCACCTCTTTCGCGGTGCACTCGCGCTCCGGTCCCAGGGCGAGGGCGATGGCCCGGCGGAGCTGCTTGACATAGGTCTGCACCACACCCGCGGGCCCGCTGGGGGGGCTCGCGTCCCACAGCTCCTCGGCCAGGGTCGTCACATTCACGTCCCAGCCCGCATTGACCGCCAGCAGCGCAAGCATCTGGCGCGGCTTGGCCGCGCTCGGCACCACGGAGGTGCCGTCGATGCGTACCACGAGCGGCCCGAGAACGCCGATCTCCATGCCACTGCTCCTTCCGCCTGTCGGAACATTGGCACGTTGCCGCCCGCGACGACACTTAGCCGATCATGATTTCGGCCGGGAAATTTGTTGCCTCGGGATATGAAATTTTCACGCCGTGCCGTTGGGCCGTGCCACAACCCGCCTTTTAGCGGCGCTTCAGGGCGACCGTTGACCATGGGTGCCGACCGGGGGTTCGCCCGGGGACGGCCTCGGGGGCCGTCCCCGGGCCGGCCCCCGAACAGGAGAGGAGGGGGCGGGATGAAGGTGAGGCTCTGGCTCGGCAGGGCCAACGCCGTCGCGCTGAAGCTGTTCCTCCAGCTCGGCGGCATCGGCGCCTTCAGCGTCGGACCGCTGCCCGGCGTCCACTACCCCTACCCCGGCCCCGACCTCGCTCCGCAGGGCCCGCCGGCCGGGCACCCGGAGCGGTGCTCCACCACCCCGCCGAGCCGCGTAGAGCGGGAGCTGTGGGCGGCACTCGGCATCGACGTGGGGCGAACGGAAGTGTGACGCTCCGCCACCTCACCGCCGGGCGCGCGGCACCGGCCGCTGGTCCGCCCACGCATGAGGGGCACTCCGAAGAGTGCCCCTCATCTGCAAGAATCATCGATCTCTACGTCGGGACGACAGGATTTGAACCTGCGACCCCTTGACCCCCAGTCAAGTGCGCTACCAAGCTGCGCCACGTCCCGTTGCGCTTCCCGCGGTGTTCCGCGTGATCGCGCAACAGCACTTTACCCCACGACGCGGGCTGCCTCGAAAAGGGCCGGGGGACGCGGGACAATCAGGGGTATGAGCGACGCATCGGATGTCGGACCGGGCCCGGACCGCGACCGGGACGCGGAGGGACGGGCCCGCAACGCACGGCCCCGGGACGGCCTGGGACGGCCCCTGCCGTACGGTTCCCAGGGTGTGGCGCGGCAGCCGGAGGGCGTCGCACGCAGCCCCGAGGACACCGTCGCCGAAGCCCAGGCCCTGCTCGACGCCGGGCTGCCGTTCCATGCGCACGAGGTCTTCGAGGACGCCTGGAAGTCGGGGACCGACGAGGACCGCGCCCTGTGGCGCGGGCTCGCCCAGCTGGCGGTCGGTCTCACGCACGCGGCCCGCGGCAACGCGACCGGCGGCGCCCGGCTGCTGCGGCGCGGCGCGGGGGCCGTCCAGGAATGGGCGGCCGGGGCGGACCGGTCCAGTCCTTACGACATCGAGGTGGGGGAACTGGTCGCCTGGGCAAGGGAACTGGCCGCCGTCCTGGAGCGGGAGGCGGCCGGTGTCGACGCGCGGGCGTGGGCGCCCCGGCTGCGCGGGAAGCGGCCCTGAGGCGGGCAGGGCGGGGGCGTGCGCGTGCCGTCGGTGGCGTACGGCAGACTCTCGGTGTGCGAAGGATTCATGTCATCGGCATCGGGGCGGGCGACCCCGACCAGCTCACCCTGCAGGCGGTCAGGGCGCTGAAGAGCACGAATGTGTTCTTCATCCTCGACAAGGGCGAGGTGAAGTCGGACCTCGTGCGGCTCCGCCGTGACATCCTCGACACGCACCTGCCCAAGGGGACATACCGCCTGGTCGAGGCCCGCGACCCCGAGCGCGACCGGGCCGCGGGCGGCACCGCCTACTCCCCCGCCGTCGGCGACTGGCGCTCGGCGCGCGCCGATGTCTGCGAGCGGTTGATCGCTCAGGAACTGGGCGAGGACGAGAGCGGTGCGTTCCTGGTGTGGGGCGACCCCTCGCTGTACGACAGCACGCTCGGCATCCTCGAGGAGATCCTGGACCGGGGCACGGTGACGTTCTCGTACGAGGTCGTGCCCGGTATCAGCAGCGTCTCGGCCCTCGCCGCCAGGCACCGCACCGGGCTCAACCGAGTGGGCCGGCCCGTCCAGATCACCACGGGCCGCCGGCTCGCGGACGGCTTCCCCGAGGGCGCCGACGATGTCGTCGTGATGCTCGACGCCCACCAGACCTTCCGGCGGTACGCGGACCAGGACATCGACATCTACTGGGGCGCGTACATCGGCACACCGGACGAGATACTCGTCTCCGGCCCCCTGGCGGAGGCGGCCGAGCGGATCGGGCGGCTGCGCGCGGAGGCCCGCGAGCGCAAGGGCTGGATCATGGACACCTATCTGCTGCGCAGGCATCCCCGGGACCCGGGCCGCCCCGCCGAGTAGCGGCACCGCCCGCGCGCCCCGCCGTCGCCCGGAACCCGGCGCTCGCCCGGCACCCCGGTACGCCAGCACCCCGGCACCCCGGCGCCGCCCGCTGTCCCACGCCGTCGACCGGTGCCGGATCCGGCGCGGCCGTCACCGGGAGCCGAGCCCCAGCAGGGACAGCGCCGCGGACACGTCCGGCACCGCCGTCACCCCCTCGGGCAGGGGCGGGCGGCGTACGACGACCACGGGGAGCCCGAGGCTCCGGGCGGCCGTGAGCTTGGCCGCCGTCGCCGCTCCCCCGCTGTCCTTGGTCACGAGCACGTCGATGCGGTGCTCGCACAGCAGCGCGGCTTCGCCGTCGACCGTGAAAGGCCCGCGGGCCAGCAGCACTTCCGCGCCCGGCGGCACGGGCGGCTCGGGCGGCTCCACCGACCGCACCACGAAGTGCAGCTCCGTCAGGTGCGCGAAGGCGGCGAGCCCCAGCCGGCCGGTGGTGAGGAAGACACGCCGGCCGAGCGGCGGGAGCAGGGTCGCGGCGTCGGAGAGCGAGGCCGCCTCCTGCCAGCGGTCGCCGGGTCCGGGGCTCCAGCCGGGCCTGCGCAGTACCACGGCGGGGACGCCGGTGGCCGCCGCGGCCCGCGCCGCGTTCGCCGTGATGCCGGCGGCGAACGGATGCGTGGCGTCCACCACCGCGTCGACGCGGTGGTCGCGCAGCCAGGCGGCCAGCCCCTCCGCGCCGCCGAACCCCCCGACGCGCACGTCACCGTCGAGCGTTCCCGGCCGGCTCACCCGTCCGGCCAGGGAGGTGGTCACCCGCACCCCGGGGCGGGACACGAGCGACGCGGCAAGTTCGCGGGCCTCGGTGGTGCCGCCGAGGACCAGGATGTGCGGGGGCATGACGTCGAGGCTACGGGGCGTCCGCACCCGCCCTCGCGGAGGCTCGGCAAACGCGCGGGGCCGAGGAGGTCCCGGCACCCCGGTACGGCGCTCGTTATCGTCCTGGCATGGATTCCGTGCGTGCGGTGCTCATCGACATCGACGGCGTTCTCACCGTCTCGTGGCAGCCCCTGCCGGGCACGGTCGAGGCACTGCGCGAGATCCGCGACTCAGATCTCGCCGTCGCGCTGCTCACCAACACGACCTCCCGCACCCGTGCGTCGATCGCCGGGGCCCTGTCCGCGGCCGGTTTCCCCGTGACCGCCGAGGACATCCTCACCGCGCCCGCCGTCACCGCCGCCCACCTCGCCGAGCACTGTCCGGGCGCGCGGTGCTGGCTGCTCAACAGCGGTGACATCCGCGAGGACTTCGCCGGTGTCGACCTCGTCGACGACGCCGGCACCGTCCCGGACGTCGTGATCCTCGGCGGTGCCGGTCCCGAGTTCGGCTACGAGGAGTTGGACCGCGCCTTCGGCCATCTCCAGCGGGGTGCGCGGCTGGTCGCCATGCACCGCAACCTCTACTGGCGCACCGACCGGGGGCTGCGGCTGGACTCGGGGGCGTTCCTGCTCGGGCTGGAGAAGGCCGCGCGCACGCAGGCCGAGGTCACCGGAAAGCCGTCGCCCGCGTTCTTCGAGGCGGCGCTGGCCCACCTCGGGGCCGATGCCGGCCGGACACTGATGGTCGGCGACGACATCGAGTCCGACGTCCTCGCGGCCCAGCGCGCCGGAATCACCGGGGTCCTCGTGAAGACCGGCAAGTACCTGCCGCAGACCCACCGGGACGCGAGCGGCGAGCCCCACCACGTCCTCGACTCCTTCGCGGACCTCCCCACGCTGCTCCGGCGCCCGACCGGCCGCGCTCAGCGCAGCAGCAGCTGAATCGCGCCGAGCACCGTGGCCGCGATCACCAGGTGCTCGAAGAGTCGCTGGTCGATCCGGTTCACCGCCCACCTGCCGATGACCGCGCCCGGCACCACGAACACCGCGAGCGCCGCGTCCAGCAGCAGTGAGCGCCCGTCGATCAGGCCGAGGCCCGCGCTGAAGGGCACCTTGGAGACGTTGACGATCAGGAAGAAGAAGGCGGAGGTGCCGAGGAAGCCCAGTTTGCGGAAACCCGCTGACAGGAGGTACATCGACAGCACGGGACCGCCCGCGTTCGCGACCATCGTGGTGAAGCCGCCGAGGACGCCGTAGGAGCGGGCCTTGATCCGCCCGGCGCGTGTGGTCACCGAGCCGGGTTCGTCCTGCTGGCCGGCGCTGCGGCGGCGCCAGATCGTGACCGCCGCCATCAGCAGCAGGATCGCGCCGATCGATGTCCGTACGACCGCGTCGTCGGCCCACACCAGGAACAGCGTGCCGAGCACGACACCCCCGGCGACCGCCGGGAACAGACGCCACAGGGTGGGCCAGTGGGCGTGCTGCCGGTAGGTGAGGACGGCGAGGACGTCGCCGACGATCAGCACGGGCAGCAGGACACCGGTCGAGGCGCGGGCGGGCAGCACGGCGGCGAAGATCGCCAGGCTGACCGTGTTGGCGCCGCTCACCGCGGTCTTGGAGAAGCCGACGAGCATCGCCGCGGCGGCCAGCGCGGCGAACCCCCACAGGGATATGTCCCAGAGCGTCATCGTGTTCATGCGGGGACCGATGCTATGTCCATGTATCTGGCCGCGTAAGGAGTGTCTCACCGCGTTCGCCCGCCACGGCCCGGCCCCGGCCGGGCTCCCCTCGGCCTCCCGGAGGCCCTCTGGTGCCCCAACAGGCGACGTCTGCCCGTCGAGGGGCGGCGTCGTGGGGGCACCGCCCGCGCGAGCGGAGCCGAGAGTGGAGGAGCGCGCTCTCGGCGTGCCGGCCGGAAGTCCTCGTACTGGACGTACCCGGGTTCTCGGCCGGTGCGCGAGAGTGCGTGCCGGGCGCCGTGGGTGCTGTGCGGGACTTTCGAAACACCCCCTAGTGCCGTTCGACCAGCACCGTGCTGCCCTGCCCGACCCCCACGCACATGGTCGCGAGCCCGCGGCGGGAGCCGGTGCGGCGCATGCGGTGCAGCAGGGTCGTCAGGATGCGTGCGCCGGAGCAGCCGAGCGGATGGCCGAGTGCGATGGCGCCGCCGGTCGGGTTGACCAGCTCGGGGTCGAGGCCGAGGCGGTCGACACAGGCGAGGGACTGGGCGGCGAACGCCTCGTTGAGCTCGGCCTCCTGGATGTCGCCGATGCTCCAGCCGACGCGCGCGAGGGCCTTCTGGGTGGCCGGCACGGGACCGATGCCCATGACGTCCGGGTGGACGCCCGCCGAGGCACCGGCGACGTAGCGGCCCAGGGATTCGAGCCCGAGCTCGTTCAGCGCCTCCTCGCTGACGAGGAGGAGTCCGGCCGCGCCGTCGTTCATGGGCGAGGCGTTGCCCGCCGTGACCGTGCCGCCGTCGCGGAACACCGGCTTCAGGCGGGCCAGTTTCTCGTACGAGGTGTCCTCGCGCACGCTTTCGTCGGCGGTCACCACGACACCGTCGGGGCGGGTCACGGGCAGGAGCTCGTCGTCGAAGCAGCCGTTCTTGCGGGCGTCCGCGGCCTGCCGGTGGCTGCGCAGCGCGAACTCGTCCTGGCGTTCGCGCGGCACACCGTACCGCTCGGCCACCTCCTCGGCGGTCTCTCCCATGGCCAGCAGGCCGTGGAGGTCCTTCATCGCCGGGTTGACCAGGCGCCAGCCCAGACGGGTGTCCGCGGTCTCGATCCGGTGCGGCAGGGCCTCGTCGGGCCGGGGCAGCACGAAGGGGGCGCGGCTCATGGACTCGGAGCCACCCGCCACCACGATGTCGGCCTCGCCCGCCGCGATGGCGCGGGCGGCGGTCGTCACCGCCTCCAGGCCGGAGGCGCACAGCCGGTTGACCGTGGCACCCGGCACGGACTCGGGCAGGCCGGCGAGCAGCACGGCCATGCGGGCGACGTTGCGGTTGTCCTCACCGGCCTGGTTGGCGGCGCCCCAGTAGACGTCGTCGATGCGGGCCGGGTCGAGGGCCGGCACGTCGGCGATCAGGCCGCGGATCACCGTCGCGGCCAGGTCGTCGGGCCGTACGGAGGCCAGGGCGCCGCGCAGCTTTCCGATGGGGGTGCGACGGGCTGCCGCGAAGTGGACGGTACGCACGACGGGACTCCTGGTCGGACGACGAGACTTAATTAGCGCTGCTAGTTTTTCACTATAGACCGCCGCCGGGCGGCTGGGAAGATCCCGGACCCGGCTTCGTCTCCCTCGGCCTTGTCTCGCCCGATCCGTCCTGGGGACCCGGGCGCGCATGGAGTGGTTGCGGCATGCGGCATGCAGGGGCGAGGACCCGAGCTGTTCTTCCCCGTCGGGACGACGGGGCCGGCCCTCGGCGATGTCGCCGCCGCCAAACGCGCCTGCCGCCGCCGCCCCGTGATCGCCCAGTGCCTGGCCTGGGCGCTGAGCAGCGGGCAGACGGCGGGCGTGTGGGGCGGCACCGGCGAGGAGGAGACCGAACCGCTGCCCGAACGGGCGGGCACCCCGACCGGGCGGCGTGTCCTCGCGATCCTGCAGAAACGGCACACGGATCTCACGGACGGCGGGCTGCGCGTGACGCGGGACATCGTGGAGACGGTGACCGCCGAGCAGGACACGGAGAACGAGCCCGAGGCCGGCGAGGACCGGCGGCGCCACCGCCCGATGACGCTCGGCCATGATCCGCTCAAGCCACGGTGGTGAAGCCGTCATGACCCGCACCGACGACACGGCCGGCGTCATCCGGGAACTCGTCGCCGAGCACGGGCGCACCTACGCCGAGGAGGCGGGCATCCGGCTCAAGGACACGCCGCAGCCGCTCTACCGGCTGCTGCTGATGGCCCTGCTGCTGAGCGCCCGCATCCGCGCGTCGGTCGTCCTCGCCACGGCACGCGCGCTGCACGACGCGAACCTCAGCGATCCGCACCGCATGGCCGGGTCCGGTTGGCAGCAGCGCGTCGACGTCCTGGTGCGGGGCGGCTACCGGCGCTACGACGAACGGACGGCGACCCAGCTCGGCAACGGCGCCGAACTGCTGCAGAAGCGCTGGGGCGGCGACCTGCGGCGCCTGCGGAAGGAGGCCGACGGGGAGGTCGCGGCCATGCGCCGGCTGCTCCAGGAGATACCGGGGATGGGGCCGGCCGGTGCGGACATCTTCCTGCGCGATGCGCAGCGGGTCTGGCCGGAGGTGGCCCCCTACCTGGACGCCAAGGCACTGTCGGGGGCGGGGCGGCTCGGGCTGCCCGAGGCCCCAAAGAAGCTGCTGGAGCTCGCCGGGGACACCGAACCCGCCGTGCTGGCCGCCGCCTTGGTGCGTGCGGCACTGGACCGGAAGCTGGCGGAGGACGTGCTGAAGCACGCCGCCTGAAGCGCGTCACGCAGGGCGGCGCGGGACCCGGAGCGCTGGGTTCGGGCCCCCGCTGCGGGGGCATCTGCGGCGCCCCCACGTCCCGCGAGCCGAGCACGACGGTGATCGGCGGGCGGCTCGGCCCGAGCACGCCGCGTTCCTCACCGCCGACGGACCGGTGCTCTGCGGGCCACGACCCGACCACCGCGACGGCCGACTGGACCGCAACTCCGGCTCTCCGGCTCGGCGGCCGGTTCGGGCGGGCCCCCGCGACTGCTGCAACCCGCCGCGGCGGCCCTCCCGTGCGGCAGGCCCCCGGCCCCGGGTTAGTCTGTGCGCCGTACCGGACACGGGGTGCCCCTGCGGGCTGAGATCACACCCGTTGAACCTGAACCAGTTCGTACTGGCGGAGGGATGTCTTCCATGCCATCGGCGCATGTTTCCGGCGGTCTGGCCGCCGACGGCCCACGGGCCGCCTTCGGGCGGCGCCCGGCCGCCCGTGCGCCGCACGGCGCCCGCCTCACACACCGCGTGGCCTTCCCGGTGGTCCTCGCGCTCTGTGCCCCGCAGCGGTTGCGGCCCCGCCGGCGCGAGGCCCTCGTATGAGCGCCCCGCCCCGTGTCCTGACGATCGCCGGGTCCGACTCGGGCGGCGGTGCCGGGATCCAGGCCGACCTGAAGACCACGCTCGCGCTCGGCGCCCACGGGATGAGCGTGGTCACCGCGGTCACGGCCCAGAACTCCCGTGGTGTGCAGGGCGCTTGGGAAGTGCCCGTGGAGGCGGTGCGCGCGCAGTACCGCAGCGTCGTCGACGACATCGGCGTCCAGGCCGTCAAGACGGGGATGCTCGCCTCGCCCTCGCTGGTCACGGCGGTGGCCGAACTGCTCGCGGACGGGGCGGCCCCGGTCGTCGTGGACCCGGTGAGCGTCTCCAAGCACGGCGACCGGCTGCTCGCCGACGACGCGCTGGACGCCGTACGGACCCGGCTGCTGCCGCTGGCCACGGTGGCCACTCCGAATCTGGACGAAGTGGCGGAGCTGACCGGTGTCACGGTGACCGACGAGCCGGGTCTGCGCCGCGCGGCCGCGCGGCTGCTGTCGTACGGGCCCCGATGGGTGCTGGTGAAGGGCGGGCATCTGCCGGGCGAGGCCGTGGACCTGCTCACCGACGGCCGCGAGGAGCACTGGCTACGCGCTCCGCGCCACGACAACCGTCACACCCACGGCACGGGATGCACCCTCGCCTCCGCCGTCGCGGTCGGGCTCGCACGGGGCCTCGCGGTGCCGGAAGCGGTGCGAGGTGCCAAGGAGTACGTCACGGCGGCGATCGCGGCGGGGTTCGCGCTGGGGTCCGGGATCGGGCCGGTGGACCATGGGTGGCGGCTGCGCACAGGGGTGTGACGGCTGACGGCGGGCGCCGCGCTGCCCGACGCCGGGACGCGAGCGGGCGGGGCCGCCGGTCCCGCGGACCGGGTGCCGCCCGGCGCGGTGAGCAACTCCCGCCCCGCCGTCCGTACTCGATCGGTACAGCGGCACGAGCCGTACCGAGCGACATCCGCACCGTCCGCCGCACGCGCGGGCGCGGCGGATCCGGACCCAAGGAGCACAGCATGCAGGCGACCGCGCAGATCGGCGTCACCGGGCTCGCGGTGATGGGCCGCAACCTGGCCCGGAACTTCGCGCGACACGGGTACACCGTCGCCGTGCACAACCGCACCCCGGCCAGGACCAAGGCGCTGGTCCAGGAGTTCGGGCACGAGGGCGCGTTCGTGGCCGCCGAGACCGCCGAGGAGTTCGTGGCGGCGCTGGAGCGTCCCCGCCGCCTCATGATCATGGTGCAGGCGGGCGCGGCGACCGACGCCGTGATCGAAGGGTTCACCCCGCTCCTGGAGCCCGGCGACATGATCATCGACGGCGGCAACGCCCACTTCGCCGACACCCGCCGCCGCGAGCGGTCGCTGCGCGAGCGCGGCATCCACTTCGTCGGCGCGGGCGTCTCGGGCGGCGAGGAGGGCGCACTGCACGGGCCGAGCATCATGCCGGGCGGCTCGGCGGAGTCGTATGCCGCGCTCGGCCCGATGTTCGAGAAGATCAGCGCGAAGGTGGACGGCGAGCCGTGCGCGACCCATGTGGGCACCGACGGCGCCGGGCACTTCGTGAAGATGGTGCACAACGGCATCGAGTACGCGGACATGCAGCTGATCGGCGAGGCGTACGACCTGCTGCGCCAAGTGGCCGGGTTCTCCCCCGCGGCGATCGCCGGGATCTTCCGCGAGTGGAACAAGGGGCGCCTGGACTCGTATCTGATCGAGATCACGGCCGAGGTGCTGTCCCATGTGGACGCGGCGACCGGCAGGCCCTTCGTGGACGTCGTCGCCGACGCCGCCGGCCAGAAGGGCACGGGGCGCTGGACCGTGCAGACCGCGCTGGAACTGGGCTCCCCGGTGACCGCCATCGCCCAGGCCACCTTCGCCCGAGCGGCCTCCGGGCAGTCCGCACTACGCGCCGCCTACCGGGGGCTGCCCGGTGGCACGGGCGCGGACCTGGCGCCTTACGAGGCCGAGCGCTTCACCGCGCAGGTGGAACAGGCCCTGTACGCGTCGAAGGTGATCGCCTACGACCAGGGCTGGAAGATGATCCTGGACGCCGCCGACGAGTTCGGCTGGAGCATCGACCTCGGCGCGGTCGCGAGGATCTGGCGCGGCGGCTGCATCATCCGCGCGGCCTTCCTGGACCGCATCCGTGCCGCCTACGCCGCCGATCCGGGTCTGGTCAGTCTGCTGGCCGACGCCGGTTTCGCCGCAGAGATCGCGCAGGCGCAGGTGCCCTGGCGCGAGGTGATCGCCACCGCGGCCCGCCGCGGCGTACCCGTGCCCGCGTTCTCGGCCGCGCTGTCGTACTACGACTCGCTGCGCGCGGACCGCCTGCCGGCCGCGCTGACCCAGGGCCAGCGCGACTACTTCGGCGCCCACACCTACCGGCGCGTCGACCGCGAGGGCAGCTTCCACACGCTCTGGGGCACGGCCGACCGCATCGAGACGGGAGCCTGAGCCCGGCGGGCACCGGCTCGTCGCTGCCGGGCTCCCGACAAGAAGCCC
>NZ_JBHUDX010000021.1:0-71463 GCF_042678285.1 Streptomyces caeni | reverse complement strand
GTGAGCCGGCCACGAGGCGTCCGGCGCGCCCTCCGCGGGCCGGCGGCCCGCCGTCCTCCGCGAGGACCGGCGACCTGGCGCCCTCCGCGTCGGCGGCTCCCGCTCGCCGGTGGGCGCGCCGTACGCCTCGTGGCCCGGCCGACGCCTCCGCCGTCACGAGAGGTTGAGCACGCTCCTCGCGGTCAGCCGCCGGAGGACGGCCTGGTCCGGTCGACCTCGGGGAGTATGCACAGCACGCTGCGCAGGTGCGCGCGGGCGGCCTCCTCGGCGGCGTCGGCGTCATGGGCGCGGATCGCCTCGATGATGGCCAGGTGCTCCGGGAGCGACACCTTGGGCCTGCCGGGGTGCACCGCCAGCCGGAACTGGTGGCGGACGTTCTGCGCGTTGAGGCGTTCCAGGGCCTGCGAGGCGGTGCGCTGGCCGCTGATCTCCCTGATGCGGCGGTGCAGCCGCTCGTTCAGCTCCGAATAGCCGAGCACGTCGCCGGACTCGACGGCCGCGGTCATGCTCTCGCCGATGCTCCGCAGCTCCTCGGAGTCCTCTTCGGTGATCCGCTCCGCGGCCCGGGCGGCGCACAGCCCCTCGATCACCATCCGGACCTCGGAGATCTCGATCGCCTCCTCAAGCGAGACCGCCCGCACCCGGGCGCCGCGGTTCTGGACGCGTTCGATCAGCCCCTCGTTGGCGAGGGAGAGCAGCGCGGCACGGACGCTGGCCCTGCTGGCGGAGAACTGCTCGGAGAGGTCCGCCTCCACCAGCCGCTGGTTCGGTACGAACTCGCCGCTGAGGATCGCCCGTCGGATCCCGGCGACAACCGGGCCCTCCGGCGTTCCTGTGTCGTTCTCGCCCGGCTCCGCCGGCCGGCTCTCCCGTGCCCACCCTGTCGGCACTGTCTCACCCCTGGTCACTCACACACGGCAAATATTGGCAACAATATGCGCAACAGTTCCATCTAATCATGGCCTCGCCCCGGGATTCGCCGGCCGCTGCGCGCTCAGGCCCTGCGTCTGCGCCACCGCCATGGCGTGCGCCGCGGCGGGCGAGCCAGGACGTCCTCACCGGTCGACCCGCCCGGCCGGCACCACGCGCAGCCGCACCGGAGCCTCCGTCTGGGCGGCCGGGGGGCCTTGGTGTCGCCGCGGTTGCAGGTGCCGTCGCCGGCATCGACCACGATCCCCGGTCCGGTCACCGGGGTCGGATCGCCGCCGATACGCTCATCCGGCTCGGCGGCCGCCAGCCGGCCGTCGCCGGCCTCGACACGGAGGGTCTCCACGGCGTGATCCCGGTCCCGATGAGACACCCGCTGCTCGGACACCGGGCGG
Source organism: Streptomyces caeni (assembly GCF_042678285.1). Taxonomy (NCBI): domain Bacteria; kingdom Bacillati; phylum Actinomycetota; class Actinomycetes; order Kitasatosporales; family Streptomycetaceae; genus Streptomyces; species Streptomyces caeni. The sequence continues at coordinate 70,141 of NZ_JBHUDX010000021.1, read as the reverse complement.
CGGGGCAAGGAATCACCGTCTGCTGTGGAGAGGTCGCCTGACATGGACTCAGTGTGCTGGCGGACTCAGAGGACCGACAACAAGCGACCGGGAAAGCGGAGGATGACCCCGAGAGATCCCAGGGATACCGATCCGCTCTCCGCGACAGGTGCGCACATGCCTCAGGGGCCCTCAGAAAGGGCCCCTGACCTGGGAAAACATCCGACATCGCTGTCGGGACGACAGGATTTGAACCTGCGACCCCTTGACCCCCAGTCAAGTGCGCTACCAAGCTGCGCCACGTCCCGTTGCCCGCCTGACCTGGGGTTTCCCCTGGCCGAACGCGCACAGAAACCATACCGCACTCGGGGCCCTGGTCGCGCACCCGTTAATGCGCCGATCCCCCCGGGGGCGGCGTCCCGCGCCGCCCGGGTCAGTCGCCGGCCGGAAGGCCCACACCCGGGTGGTGATCGAGGAGCCCGGGCGGGGCCGTCTGGCGCCAGGAGTCGGCGAGTACGTCGTGCAGCTCGGTCTCGTCCTCCAGGGCCGCGAGGCGTACGCGGACCCAGGCGAACTGAGCCTCGTGACCGGCGATCCAGAACTTCCCGGGCTCCGCCAGCACCAGTTCGTCCCGCTCCTCCTTCGGGCAGCGCACCGCCATGGACGTCTCGTCCTCGGGCAGCGTGGCGAACATCTTCCCCGCGACCCGGAACGTGGGCATGCCCCAGGCGATCTTCTCCGTCGTGTCGGGCAGGGAGAGGGCGATACGGCGTACGTCTTCGGCATCCGGCATGTTCCGCACCGTAGCGAACGCCACTGACAATCACTCCGCCGCTCGGCGGGCGAGGGCTCCCACATGCTTGTAGAAGATGGTCGTGGGGTGCAGGGCGCCCGACGGCGTCACCGCGTAGTCCGGTATCGCCCCGATCCGGGTCCAGCCCGCCGCGGTGTACAGGGACTCGGCCGGGCTGCCCGTCTCCGTGTCCAGGTGGAGCAGGGTGATCCCGGCCTCGGCGGCCGCCCGCTCGGCGGTGCTCAGCAGCCTGCGGCCCAGCCCCTGGCCGCGAACGTCCCGATGCACCATGAGTTTGACCAGCTCGGCGCGGTGGCGGCCGTTCGGTTTGCCGGGGAAGGCGAGACCGACCGTGCCCGTCACCCGGTTCCCGGCCCGCGCCACCCACACCGCCAGGGCGCCGGTGCCGACCGCGGCCGCCCGCTCCTTCCACCAGGCGACGGCCTCCGCCCGGCCGAGCGGCGCCAGGAAGCCGATCGAGGCCCCGCCGTGCACGGTGTCGGTCAGCAGATCCGCCAGCTCCTCGGCGTGGACGAGCACGTCGGGGCCGGTCAGTGGGGCGATCACGGTCATGGGAGCACCACCACCAGCGCGTACCGCACGTCGTCGGGCCCCGGACAGTGGAACCGCGTGGGACCCCACACCCGCAGCCGTAGGCAGTCACCGGCCACAAGCCGGTGCTCGACCTCCTGCGCGGTCACCTTCAGCGCCCCGTCGAGCACCCAGATGTGCTGTTCGAGTCCGTCCACGGGCGGCCGGTCGTACGCGATGTCGGCGCCCGGCGCGAGCCGTCCCTCGACGAGTTCGCCGCGCAGTCCGGGGTGGGGAGGGGACACCGAACGCCGCACGAAGCCGGAGGCCGGGTCCTCCCACACCGTCTGGTCGGCGGAGCGCATCAGCGGTGCGGGCTCTCCCTCGACCTCGCCCAGCAACCGGGACATCGTGCGGCCGTACACGCCGCACAGCCGGTTCAGCACCGCGGCCGTGGGGCTGGTCTCGGCACGCTCGGCCCGGGACAGGGTCGAACGGCTCACCCCGCTGCGCTCTGCCAGTTCGCCCAGCGACCAGCCGCGCTCGGCCCGCAGCTCGGCCAGGCGTGCCGCCAGCCGGACGTCGACGGGATCCGGAACATCACCTCCCGAACCTCCCGGGCCTCCTCCCGGACCTCCCGGGCTTCCCACGCTTTCCCTGCTTCCCATATCAGGGACGATATCCCGGATTCGAGATCGACCGGTGCGTGCGGCTCCCTTCAGTCGGCCGTCGCCGCATCCCCCAGCGCATCCAGGACCGGGCGCATCAGCGGGTGCTCCTCGGCACCGCGGCGTACGGCGGCGAAGACGCGGCGCGTGGGGGCGATTCCGTCCACGGGGCGGACGACGACGCCCGTGAGATCCATGCCGCGCAGGGCCGAGCGCGGCACCAGGGCCACTCCCGCGTCGGCCGAGGCGAGTGCGACGACCGCGCGGAAGTCGTCAGAGGAGTGTTCGAGGCGCGGCTGGAATCCGGCGTGCTCGCAGGCCAGCACGACCACGTCATGGCAGGGGTTGCCGGGGTAGGGGCCGATCCAGGGGTCCTTGGCCAGTTCGGCCAGGGGGACCTCGACCGCGCCCGCGAGGCGGTGGGTGACCGGCACGACCGCGTCGAAGGGCTCCGCATACAGCGGGATGTGCGTCAGCCGGGGATCGTCCGCGCCGGGCGCGCCCCGGTACTCGACGGCGACCGCGACGTCGACCTGCCGGTCCAGGACCATCGGCAGGCTCGCGTCGCCCTCGGCGTCCTGGACTCGGACCCGGATGCCGGGTGCGCTGCGCGCGAGCCGCGCCAGCGCGGGGGCCACGACCAGGCCGATGCCCGTGGCGAAGGAGGCGAGGGTCACCGTGCCCGCCGAGCCCGCGCCGTAGGCCGCCAGCTCCGCCTCGGCGCGCTCCAGCTGGGCGAGGACGAGGTGGGTGTGGGCGAGGAGGATCTCGCCGGCCGGGGTCAGCCGCACCCCTTTGGCGCTCCGCTCGACGAGCCGGTGACCGGTCTCCTGTTCCAGCGCGGCGAGCTGCTGGGACACGGCGGAGGGAGTGAGGTAGAGCGCGGCGGCGGCCGCCGTGACCGTGCGGTGGTCGGCCACCGCACGGAGGATGTGGAGCCGCCGCGCTTCGATCATGCGAACGATTATCGCAAGCCGCGGAGCGAGGTCAGCCGTCCAGCTCCGCCCGTGCCGCCACGAACGCGTCCACGGCGCGGTCCACGTCGTCCGTCGAGTGCGCGGCGGACAGCTGCACCCGGATACGGGCCTGGCCCTGCGGGACCACCGGGTACGAGAAGCCGATGACGTAGACGCCCCGCTCCAGCAGCAGTTCGGCCATGCGTCCGGCCTTCGCGGCGTCACCGATCATGACCGGGGCGATGGCGTGGTCGCCGGGCAGGACGTCGAAGCCCTCGCCGGTCATACGGCGGCGGAAGAGAGCGGTGTTCTCACGCAGCCGCTCGCGCAGGTCGCCCGCCGACTCCAGCAGGTCGAGCACCTTGAGCGAGGCGGCCGCGATCACCGGGGCAAGGGTGTTCGAGAAGAGGTAGGGCCGCGAGCGCTGGCGCAGCAGGGCGACGATCTCGTCGCGGGCCGCCACGTACCCGCCGGAGGCGCCGCCGAGTGCCTTGCCGAGGGTGCCGGTGATGATGTCGACGCGGTCCATGACGCCGTGCAGTTCGGGGGTGCCGCGACCGCCGGGGCCGACGAAACCGACGGCGTGCGAGTCGTCGACCATGACCATGGCGCCATGACGGTCGGCGAGGTCGCAGATCTCACGCAGCGGGGCCAGGTAACCGTCCATGGAGAAGACGCCGTCGGTGACGATCAGCTTGCGGCGGGCGCCCGCGGCCTCCTTCAACTGCCGCTCCAGATCGGCGGTGTCACGGTTGGCGTAGCGGAAGCGGCGGGCCTTGGACAGGCGGATGCCGTCGATGATCGAGGCATGGTTGAGCGCGTCGGAGATGACGGCGTCCTCGGGGCCGAGGAGGGTCTCGAAGACGCCTCCGTTGGCGTCGAAGCAGGAGGAGTACAGGATCGCGTCCTCCTGGCCGAGGAACGCGGACAGCCGCGCCTCCAGTTCCTTGTGCACCTCCTGTGTGCCGCAGATGAAGCGCACGGACGCCATGCCGTAGCCCCAGCGGTCCAGTGCCTCGTGGGCGGCGGCGATCACCTCGGGGTGGTCGGCGAGGCCGAGGTAGTTGTTGGCACAGAAGTTGAGCACCTCGCCGGGGCGACCGCCCGCGGTGACGTTCACGGTCGCGGACTGCGGGGTGCCGATGACGCGCTCCGGCTTGTGCAGCCCGGCGGCGCGGATCTCGTCGAGGGTGGCGCGCAGATCGTCGCGCACGGTGTCGAACATCGAAAAGCTCCTCGAAGTGCTTGCGCTGGAAGGGGGTTACGACGTTCCTGAGGCACGAGGCCCTGAGCCACGCGGTCCTGAGCCACGCGGTCCTGAGCCACGCGGTCCTGAGCCACGCGGTCCTGAGCTACGCGGTCCAGTCCAGGATGACCTTGCCGCCCTTGCCGCTCGCCGCGTCGGCGAACGCCTCCTCGTGGTCCCGGTAGCCGTACCGGCCGGTGATCACGGGGGCGAGGTCGAGCCCGCCCTCCAGCAGGACCGACATGGCATACCACGTCTCGAACATCTCACGGCCGTAGATGCCCTTGATCGTGATCATGGAGGTCACGATCCGGGCCCAGTCGACGGGGAACTCCTGGGAGGGCAGTCCGAGCATGGCGATCCGGCCGCCATGGGTCATGTTGGCGAGCATGTCGCGCAGCGCCTCGGGGCGGCCGGACATCTCCAGGCCGATGTCGAAGCCCTCGCGCAGCCCCAGCTCCCGCTGGCCGTCGGCGATCGTGGCGGTGGAGACGTCCAGTGCGAGGCTGACGCCGATCTTGCGGGCCAGGTCCAAGCGCTCCTCGCTGACGTCGGTGATGACGACGTTGCGGGCGCCGGCGTGCCGGGCCACGGCGGCGGCCATCAGCCCGATCGGGCCGGCGCCGGTGATCAGCACGTCCTCACCGACCAGCGGGAAGGACAGCGCGGTGTGGACGGCGTTGCCGAACGGATCGAAGACGGCGGCGATGTCGAGGTCGACCGGGACCCGGTGCACCCACACGTTCGTGGCGGGCAGCGCCACGTACTCGGCGAACGCGCCGTCGCGTCCGACGCCTAGCCCGATCGTCGCCCGGCACAGATGACGGCGCCCGGCCAGACAGTTGCGGCACTTGCCGCACACCAGGTGGCCCTCGCCGCCGACCCGGTCACCGGTCTTGACGTCCAGGACGTCCCGGCCGGTCATCACGACCTCGCCGACGAACTCGTGCCCGACCACGAGCGGCGCCCGTACGGCCTGCTGCGCCCAGCCGTCCCAGGCCCGGATGTGCAGGTCGGTGCCGCAGATCCCGGTTCTGAGGACCTTGATCAGCACGTCGCCCGGGCCGATCTGCGGCTCCGGGACGTCGACGAGCCGAAGCCCCGGTTCCGCCTTCTCCTTGACCAGTGCCTTCAACGCTACGGCTCCTGTGGGTGAGGTCCCGGGAGAGGACATGCCGAACAGGCCCGTACCGGGGAGAGGGGTGCGAAGTCCCTCAGGAATCTGCCGCATCAGGCACCCCTGGTCCATCGAGGTTTTCTTAAGCGCGGCCGCAGCTTTCCTTCACGCCCCGCGGTCGCCCTCGCCTCGGATTCCGCCGTCCTCCCTCTGTTCGATCCGCGCGACCAGCTCCGCGGCCAGCGCCTTGATGGTCTCCAGACCCGCCCGCCCCCAGGGGCGCGGCTCGACGTCGAGGGCGCAGACCGTGCCGAGGGCGATGCCCGTACGGTCGACGAGCGGGGCACCGAGGTAGGAGCGGACGCCGCGTTCGTCGACGACCGCGTTGCCCGCGAAGCGCGGATAGTCGCGGACGTCCTCCAGGACGAGTGCCTTGCGCCGGACGACGACGTGCGGGCAGAAGCCGTACTCGCGGCCCAGGTGGCGGACCGGTGCCCCGTCCGGGCCCGCCGACGCGGTGAGCGGACGGCTGTCGGACTGGTGGAGCCCCGCGAAGAACTGCCGGTGCGCGTCGATGAAGTTGACCATCGCGTACGGCACCGCGGCAAGCGCGGCCAGCCGGTCCGCGAAGGCGTCGAACTCCGGTTCAGGACGCTCGCCGAGGCCGAGCCTGCGCAGCCTGCCGACCCGCTCCGCGGCATCCCTGTCCTCCGGGGTCAGCAGCAGTCGGCTCCGGGTCATGTGCGGGCTCCTTGGCCGGGGGCCGGTGCCGGTGCGTACGCCAGGAGGTGGCGCACCAGCGTGAGCAGCGTCTGCACCCCCGAGCTGGAGATCCGGGCGTCGCAGCGCACGACGGGGATCTCGGGGGCGAGGTCGATGGCGGCACGCACCTCGTCGGGGTGGTAGCGGCAGGCACCGTCGAACTCGTTGACGGCCACGATGAACGCGAGACCGCGCTGCTCGAAGAAGTCGACAGCGGCGAAGCAGTCCTCGAGGCGGCGGGTGTCGGCGAGCACCACCGCGCCGAGCGCGCCCTCGGACAACTCGTCCCACATGAACCAGAACCGTTCCTGTCCGGGGGTGCCGAACAGGTACAGCACATGCTGGGGATCGAGGGTGATGCGGCCGAAGTCCATGGCCACGGTCGTCTCGACCTTGTTCTCGACCCCCTCCAGGCTGTCGGTCTCGGCGCCGGCCGTGGTGAGCAGTTCCTCCGTGCTCAGCGGGGCGATCTCGCTCACCGCGCCCACGAAGGTCGTCTTGCCTGCTCCGAACCCTCCCGCCACCAGGATCTTCAGCGCGGTGGGGAAGGGGTCAGAGCTGTCGTCGTAGTCCATCGAGCACTGCCTCCAGGAGGGACCGGTCAGTGGGGTTGTGGTGGAAGGCGGGAGGCTTGGTGGTGAGCGCCCCGCAGTCGACGAGGTCCGACAGCAGCACCTTGGTGACCACCGCCGGCAGCCTCAGGTGGGCCGCGACCTCGGCGACCGAGACAGGCGCGCGGCACAGGTCCAGCGCCTGGGTGTGCTCGGGGCCGAGGTATCCGAGGGAGGTGGTGCCGGTGGCCATCACCTGCGACAAGAGGTCGAGCGCGGTGGTCGGCCGGGTGCGCCCGTCGCTGACCGTGTAGGGGCGGACCAGCCGCCCCGCCGCGTCGTCGAGCCAGGGGCCGTCACCGGCCGCGGCCACGCTCAAGACCTCATCGCCGTGGGCTCGGCGGCGGGCCGGCGGGGGGCGGTCACCAGGTACGGCCGCACGCTCTTGACGAGCATCGCCATCTCGTAGCCGAGGACCGCGGCGTCGGCCTCACGGCCGGCGAGGACGGCGAGGCAGGTGCCGGAGCCCGCGGTCGTCACGAACAACAGGGTCGAGTCGAGTTCGACGACGACCTGACGCACATCACCGCCGTCCCCGAAGCGGACGCCCGCGCTGCGGCCGAGGGAGTACAGACCGGAGGCCAGGGCCGCCATGTGGTCGGCGCTGTCCGCGTCGAGACCGTGGACGGACTTCACGAGCCCGTCGCAGGACAGGAGCACCGCGCTCGTGGTGTGCGGTACGCGCTGCACAAGGCCGCTCATCAGCCAGTCGAGGTCGGAGGCACGGGAGGTCGGCGCTTCGCTCGCCATGGTGGATCGACTCCTTGGGGTACGCGGGTCTGCAGGAGCGGGTGGGGGGGTGGTCATCCGGCGGGTGCGGCGCCGTGCCGGGCGGTCGCGTCGTGGCGGTCGGTCGACCCGTGCCGAGCGGTCGCGTCGTGATCGGCCACGTGCGGGGCGCCGACGGGGACGGCGGCGTGCAGCGCCGCGGCAGGGGCCGCCCGGGTGCCCGGCCCCGTCCGGGCACCGGTGCCGGTGCCGGGCTCCGGCTGCTCCCGTGCCTCCGCGAGGCCGATGCCCCGCTGGAAGGCGGCCATCAGGCCGGGGTCGTGGCCGATGTGCTCGTCGCCGTCCTGGCGCAGGGGCGGTGTCGGACCATCGCGCAACTGGGGTGCGATGTGCTCCTGGGCGCGCCGGCGAGGCAGCCGGGGTTTGCCCATGGTGCCGCGCACCGGGCCGACCAGCGGCGTGGGCAGGCCGCGCACGTTCTCCGCGGGGTCCTGCCGGTCGCCGCGCCGGATGCCGGGGTGGGCCTCGGCCGGGGTGGGGCGTACGGGCTCGGCACCGCGCACGGGCAGCGGGGACCGGCCGCGGGCGGCCAGTGCCTGGTCGTGCCGCGTCCGGCCGGGCCGGGTGTGCGCGGGAGGGTCGGTGAGGTCGGATCCGTCGGGTGGCGGCACCGCGGCCGGGGTGCCCTGCCCTGGCAGGGGCAGGGGGTGAGGACCCGCGCCGGACGCCCCGTGCGCCTTCGCCGGGGCGGGGGCACGGAGGTCCGCTGCGGGGCCGGCCGTGGCCTGCGGGCCCGCCGGGGTCAGGGTCCCGGATGCGGCGGCCGCCGTGCCGAGCAACCCGTGCGACAGGACGAGCACCGCCTGCACACCGCCGTAGATGTTGGTCTGCAGCCGGACGTGGATGCCGTGCCGACGGGCGAGCTGGGAGACCACGAACAGGCCGATGCGGCCGTCTGCCAGCAGGCTCGCGACGTCGACCTGGTCCGGGTCGGCGAGGAGGGCGTTCATCCTGTGCTGTTCGGCCGGGGGCATGCCGAGCCCGCGGTCCTCGACCTCGACGGCGAGGCCCGAGGTGACGAGGTTGGCGCGCAGCAGCACCCGGGTCTGCGGCGCGGAGAACACCGTGGCGTTCTCGACCAGTTCGGCCAGCAGGTGGATGACGTCGGCGACGGCGTGTCCGCGCAGGGTGCCGTCGATCGGCGGCACCAGCTTGACCCGGGAGTACTGCTCGACCTCGGCGATCGCGGAACGCAGCACCTCGGTCAGGGGAACCGGGTTGCTCCACTGGCGGCGTGAGACGGCTCCGCCGAGGACCGCGAGGTTCTCCGCGTGGCGCCGGACACGGGTGGCGAGGTGGTCCACATGGAAGAGGCTCTTGAGCAGATCGGGGTCCTCGATCTCGTTCTCCAGGTCGTCGAGGATCGAGATCTCCCGGTGCACGAGCGATTGAAGGCGCCGCGCGAGGTTGACGAACACCTTGAGTTTCCGTTCGTCGCCCGCGTGGCTGGAGAGCTGCGCGGCCTGCACGACAGCGGCGACGGCGCCGTCGTGGGCGCGGGCCAGCTCGGCGTCGAGCAACTCGAACTCCCCGGCGTCGGCGGCCGGTTCAAGGGAGGGCGGGCGCACGGGCGGCTCCTCACCGCGGCGCAACGCCTCGACGAGGGCGCGCAGCTCGGCCTCGCCGCGGGCGCCGGTGCGGCGCACCGCGTCGACGCCTTCGCGCACGGTGCGGGCAGCGCGGTCGGCGGCCACGGCGGCGAGCACGATGCCGACGAGGGCCACCGCGAGGGCGCCCGCCAGCACACCCCAGAGCATGGGAGTGGGGCGCGCGCCGGTGGAGCGGACCATGAAGAGCACGGCGGCACACGCGCTCAGGGCCACCGCGACGGGCGGCAGGATCGCCAGACGCAGCAGCTGGGGCCGTATGCGGGTCTCGGGCAGCGAGGGGGCCGTAGGGGCGACGGGCCGCCCGCCCTCACGGCGGTCTGCGCGTGTGGCCGGGGCGCGAAGGTGAGACATCGGCGTCCTTGTACTGGGGTGCGTCGGGGGCATGGGGGGCTCCCGCCGGTCTGCGCGACACGGGCGTGTGCCTGTCGTCGCACACGGGCGTGCGCCATCGCGGCGCCGGTCGGCAGAGCCGAGGAATTCGACCCCGTGTCGCCCGGCGGCCACTCAGAGTAGTCGCCATCCGGGCATGTGCGGTGGGCTGTTGACAAAGTCCTCCGGGCAGCGTCCCGCTCTGGTATGAGGCTTCGTACGACAGACCGATGACCGCGCCGGGGATGCGCCCCCCGTGCGCCATTGAACCGATCAGAGCTGGTCAGAAGCGGTCATGAACAGAAGGCGAGGGTCAGGGAGTCATGCGCTCCCCGACCTCCTCCCCACGGCACGCCGACCGGGGCACCGAACCGCGGAGACCCGCCTCGCCCCCCCGAGCCCCACCCGTGCCACCCCGGCACGGTCACCCGCCGTGTCGACGTCCGCGGTTGCTGGAGCCGACCGCCCGCCGGTTTCCCGCCACCCAACGCCACCCCACGGCGCCACGGCGGCCGCTGCCGCCGCCCCCAGGCGACCATAAGGTGAACTCACAGACCATTGGGCACATGAAAGCCCGGCGACCAGGGCCCGGCGGAGAGTCGGCGCGGCGCCCGGGGACAAGGCGCCCGGCGCCTCCGCACTCGCCCCACAACCCGGCACCGAGGCCGATTGGTTACCGGTGTTTAACGCCCTGCCTCTTGCGCGCGACGCCATTGAGGGAAAAGGTATCGCCTCAAACCTTTGGTTCCAGGCATCGAGCGGTCCGCCCCGCGTCCCCACCGCGGCGACTGCCCGAGCCGAAGGAGGCACATATGTCCACCGACAAGTCCGCGACCAGGAGTGAAACGGACAGTCCGCTGTCCGGCGACGAGCAACGCCTGCACGAACTCGGCTACGCCCAGGAGCTGGCCCGCTCGATGTCGGCGTTCTCCAACTTCGCCATCTCGTTCACCATCATCTCGGTACTGTCCGGTTGCCTGACGCTGTACGGCTTCGGCATGACCACCGGCGGACCGGCACTGATCACCTGGGGCTGGCCGCTGGTCGGCGCCATGACCCTGTTCGTGGGCCTGGCCATGGCCGAGGTCTGTTCCAGCTACCCCACGGCGGGCGGCCTGTACTACTGGGCCGCCAAACTCGCCCCGTCCCACGGACCGGCCTGGTCCTGGTTCACCGGCTGGTTCAACTTCCTCGGCCAGGTGGCGGTGACCGCGGGCATCGACTTCGGCGCGGCGTTCTTCCTCAACGCGCTGCTGGACCTGCAGTTCGGGTTCACGGCGACTCCCGGGCACACCATCATGCTGTTCGGGCTGGTACTCGTCGCGCACGGCCTGCTGAACACCTTCGGGGTGAAGCTGGTCTCCCTCCTCGGCAACGTCAGCGTGTGGTGGCACGTCCTGGGCGTGCTGATCATCGTGGGCACCCTCGTCGTCGTGCCCTCCAAGCACCAGTCCGCGGACTTCGTGTTCACCCACTTCGTGAACGGGACCGGCTGGCACTCCGGGCTGTATGTCGGACTGCTCGGCCTGCTCCTGGCCCAGTACACCTTCACCGGCTACGACGCCTCGGCGCACATGACCGAGGAGACGCACGACGCGGCCAGATCGGGGCCGCGCGGCATCGTGATGTCGATCCTCGTGTCCCTGGTCGCCGGCTGGGTCCTGCTGATCGGCATCACCTTCGCGATCCAGGACTACGACGGCGAGCTGGGCAGTTCGACCGGCGTGCCCCCGGCGCAGATCTTCATCGACGCGGTGGGCGCGACGGGCGGCAAACTTCTGCTGCTCATCGCGATCGGCGCCCAGTTCTTCTGCGGCATGTCCTCGGTCACCGCCAACTCCCGCATGGTCTACGCCTTCTCCCGGGACGGCGCGCTGCCCGGCTCCGAGCTCTGGCACCGCATCAACAAGCGCACCAAGACCCCGACCAACGCGGTCTGGCTGGCGACGGGCGGGGCCTTCCTGCTGGGCCTTCCCTACCTGTGGAACGCCACCGCGTACGCGGCCGTCACCTCGATCGCGGTCATCGGCCTGTACATCGCCTATGTGATGCCCGTGTTCCTGCGTCTGCTGCAGGGCGGCCGCTTCGAACGCGGCCCCTGGCACCTCGGCCGCTGGAGCAGGCCGATCGGCGCCGTCGCCGTCGTCTGGACCCTGTTCATCACCGTGCTGTTCATGCTGCCGACGGCCAGCCCCGTCACGGCGGAGACCTTCAACTACACCCCGATCGCCGTCCTCCTGGTCCTCGGCTTCGCCGGCGTCTGGTGGCTGCTCTCGGCCCGCAAGTGGTTCACCGGCCCGAAGGTCCAGGGCACTCCGGAGGAACTGGCCGCCATCGAGCACGAACTCGAGTTCTAGCGGCGCGGCCGGCGAACGGCACGCCCGCCCTCGCTCTGCCGCCCGACGGCCCGCGCACGCGGCAACGGCCGTCGGGTGGCCGCGCCGAGGGGGCCGCCGGCCAGGCATGAGCCCGTCATCCTTGCCAGGCCGATGCCAACGCTGATCGGGGTGCGTGCCGGCGACTCGGCAGAGTTGGCCGCGCTCATGGACGGCCACCGTGAGCCGGTCGGGTCCTGGGCGGACCTGCAAGGTCAGCGCGCCTCGAGCCACCTCAACCGATGTGCAAGATCTGACGATTGCTCCCGCCGGTGGCGCTACGCTGCTGCGCCGTGCAGGAGACGCGCCTCGACACCGCTCGGATCCGGGCGGCCCGCCGGGTGATCGACCCGATTTTTCTCGACACTCCGCTGTACCGCTGCGAGGCGCTGGAGCCCGGCCTCGGGTGCACGGTGAGCATCGAGCCCGAAACCGCGAATCCGGTCCGCAGCTTCAAGGCCCGCGGCACCGAGGCGGTCGCGAGCCCGCTCGCCGACGATGGTTCCCGGGCGGTGGTGTGCGCCAGCGCCGGCAACCTCGGCCAGGCCCTCGCTCGGCCCGGTCGCGGCCGGGGCTCGACGTGACCGTCGTGGCATCCCGCTCTGCGACTGTGGCCAAGCTTGATCGCATCCGTGCGTTGGACGCCAGGTTGGAGCTGGTGGAAGGCGACCAAGTGGCGTTGACAGGGGCGGCACCGGTCTGAGCGTGGGTGGCGGCTGCGGTGACAGGCATGGTCACCGTGGCGCTGATTCTGGTTGCAGTCATGGCGTGTCGACGGTCATGCAATCCCACCCCAGGTGGGTTCGGCGTCAGCCAATTCCCCATCCTCGCGGTCATCTTTCCCCATGGGGGCGGCGGTCGCGAACGGCGCTAAGGAATGGCGGCTGCCGTCTTGGGGGCGGCGGCCAGCCGCAGGCCGAGTTCTACGAGGGTCCAACCGAGACGGGTACGGAGGTCCCGGGAGTGCCGGGCCGCTGCGGCGAGACGGCACGCGTCGGCTTCGGCGCGGAGTTCGGCGGCGCGGACGTGGTGCAGGGCAAGGTGGGTCTCGGGGTGCATTGGGCTGTGGCCTTTCACTCCGTGGTGAGGGGGAACGCGTGTGTGTGGATGCGTACCTGGGCGGTGTTGGCGTCGTCTTCGTCGGCGGCCCGGTCGCGGTAGGCGTCGACGAGCGCGTGCATCTTCTCGACGAGTTCCTGGGTCAGCTCGGGCGTCAGCCGTAGTGTCGCGCTGCTCATGTCCCAGGTGCGGTTCCATTCCTCTGGCCATGTCTGGCGGTTGCCGAGCCAGGTCGATAGGTCCCGGGTCTGGGTGGTGGCGATCTCGTGGAGGTACATGTCGGCGGCCCCGCGCACGTCCGGGCTGACGGCGGCGTAGCCACGCCACAGCACTTCGGCACGCGCGTTCGTGGTTCTCCGTCAGGACAGTGGCCGGCCCAGCACAGTCCTCTCTGTCTCGGCGCCATTCACCCGTTCACCCGCTTCAGTGCGTCCTCGGTCAGCCCTCCCCCACGAGGTCGAGATCGTCGCGAGGCGCCTCCGGGGCGATCTGCGGAACCGGCCATGTGCGGTTCAGCGGCGGGGACACATCCCGCCACCAGCGGCGTGCGGGGAGGTCGCCGGCGGGCTCGAAGGGCTGGCCTGGGACAGGGACGGCGACTGCCTGTCCGACCGCGCCGGCTGCGGCCAGTGTCCATTCGCCGGGCTCGGCCCAGGGGTGCGGCGCCAGGTTGAAGGTGGCCCAGTGGATCGGCAGCATCGCGCCGTGCGGCTGCCCGCCCTGGAGGTCGAGGTGGGCGCGCATGCCCTCCTCGGGCGTCATGTGGATGTCCGGCCAGAAGTCCGAGTACGCCCCGATCTGGATCATCGTGGCGTCGAACGGCCCGTGCGCGGCGCCGATGTCCTTGAAGCCGTCGAAGTAGCCGGTGTCACCGCTGTGATAGATACGGTGCTCCTCGCCGGCCACGGACCACGACGCCCACAGCGTGTGCTGTCCGTTGCGCAGACCCCGGCCGCAGAAGTGGCGGGCGGGCGTGGCGGTCAGGGTGATGCCGCCGACCTTCGTCGACTCGTGCCAGTCCAGCTCGCGCAGCCGGTCCGCAGACACGCCCCAGTGCTCCAGGTGGGCGCCGACACCGAGCGGTATCGCGAACACGGTGTCCGTGGCCGCCAGGGCCTTGATGGTGGGCAGGTCGAGGTGGTCGTAGTGGTCGTGGGAGATGACGACCACGTCGACGGGACCGAGTGCGGCCGACGGCAGGGGCACTGGATGCAGCCGCTTGGGGCCGATGAAGCCGAAGGGGGAACAGCGGTCGCCCCACACCGGGTCGAAGAGCACCCGGTGTCCGTCGATCTCGGCGAGCACGCCGGCGTGCCCCATCCATGTCAGCCGCAACCCGCTCGCCGGGGGACGGGCCAGGTCGGCGTACGTGGTCGGGTGCACGGGAACCGTGCCGGCCGGGGCGCGGCGGACACGCTCCTCCTTGCGGAAGTAGACCTTCGCCAGCTCCACCGCGGAGTTGCCGGACGGCCGGACCCGGGTGCCCTCCGGGTTCACGAAGGCGCCGTTCGCGAAATGCGGCGATCTGCGGATGCGCTCCAGGCGTTCCCCGCTCGGGTCCGCGCCGAACGCGATGGGCCGCATCGAGCGGAGCCCGGAGCTCAGGGAACGGAAACCGGTCACGGCACCTCCAGTTGGAGTCGAGTCGGGCATCCCATTATGGGCGGCGCCGCTGACAGCACCGGGTCGCAAGTGCCGCCGCGCGATGTGCGGACGCGATGTCGCATCCGCGGGGTTCCGGCCCGTCGTGACGGCAGGGCCGGGGCCGCTCCCCCTCGGGGATGCGCCGGCGGCGGCCCGGGCGCGTGGCCCGGGCCGCGCCGGTCGCGGTGGTCGGGGTCACACGGCCTGCGCGATCCTCGTCTTGATGTCGTCCGGGGACAGGGCTCCCTTCGCCATGACGCGGTCGCCGGAGGACTCCCCGCGCAGTCGGCGCCCGATCCAGGGGACCAGGTGCTCACGCGCCCATTGGATGTCGTCGCGCCGCACCTCGAGCGTGCCGCGCGGCGGCAGCGGCGGCCACGGCTGATCGGGGTCGGCGGAGACCTCGATGCCGAGGACCTGGCCCGCCCGCAGAGCGACCCGGGTGTGCCCCTCGGCCGAGAGATGGAGACGGTCGTCGTCCCAGGCACGCCGGTCCTGGACCGTCTTGAGCGACCACAGGTCGAGGACCGGGCAGCCGTACCGGTCCGCGATCGCCCGGACGTGCCCGTTGTAGGTGGCGATCTTGCCGCGCAGATGCTTGAGCACGGGCACACCGCGCGTGTCGAAGCCGGTGGTCACCATGACGGTGCCGACGGCGGAGGTGAGGTCGGCGACGGCGCGCTCGAAGCGCTCGGCGACGTCGTCGGGGTCGGTGCCGGGCCGGATGATGTCGTTGCCTCCGGCGCAGAAGGAGACCAGGTCCGGGGCGAGTTCGAGGGCCTTCGGGACCTGGTCCGCGACGATCTGGTCGAGCAGCTTGCCGCGCACCGCGAGGTTCGTGTACTTGAAGTCGCCTTCCGGCCGCCGGTCGGCGAGAAGGACCGCGAACCGGTCGGCCCAGCCGACGAACTGCCCGTCGGGGCCGGGGTCGCCGACGCCCTCGGTGAAGCTGTCCCCCACCGCCACGTACGACCCGATCACTGATCTGTTGTCATTCTTCGAATCGTCTGCCACGTCGGCCCATGATTCACCTTCCCATGTGAGCTACGCGACCGTAGGAAAGGGTTGACGGGCGGTGAGAAGGGCCACGGGGCGTGGGCGGCCGCGTCGGGAACACGTCTCCGGGCGGGGCTGTTGGGCGGGACGCCGGGCAAAGGGCCGTCCTGCGCACCGAGTGCACGGCTGAAGGCCGGACCCCGGGAACGAGGGGTCCGGCCTTCGGTGTCCGGCGGGCCGTGCGGGTCAGCCGATGGACACGCCGTGCGAGCGCAGGTAGGCGACCGGGTCCACGTCCGAGCCGTAGTTCGGGGTCGTACGGATCTCGAAGTGCAGGTGCGGTCCGGTGACGTTGCCGGTGGCGCCGGAGAGGCCCACCTGCTGACCGGCGGTCACGGTCTGGCCGGCGGAGACGGACAGCTTCGACAGGTGGGCGTACTGCGCGTAGTAGCCGTCGGCGAGCCTGACGACGACCTGGTTGCCGTACGCGCCGCCCCAGCCCGCGGAGGCGACGGTGCCGGCGCCCACGGCCTTGAGGCTGGTGCCGGTCGGGACGGCGAAGTCGATGCCGGTGTGGTAGCCGCTGGACCACATGCTGCCCGCGACGCGGTACCTGGTGCCGATGGCGACGCCCTGGACCGGCAGGGTGTAGCCGGTGGCGGCGGTCGCGGTCTTGGGTGCCGTCGTCTTCGTGGTCGCGGAGGTCTGGGACGTCGCGGCGGAGGAAGCGGCCGCGACGGCGGTGCCGCCGAGCGTCAGCTTCTGGCCGGGACGGATCAGCGACGGGTCGGAGCCGATGACCGCGCGGTTGTCCTGGTAGAGCTTCTTCCAGCCACCGGCGACGTGCTGGTCCGCGGCGATCCGCGACAGGCAGTCGCCGGGCTTCACCGTGTAGGTGCTGACGACGGCGACCTTGACGGCGGCCTTCTTGGCGGCGACCGGAGCCGCGGAGACGGCCTTCCCGGAGACGGATGCCGCGGGGGCGGCGGCATGCGCGTCGGTCGCGCCCAGCAACGGCAGTGCGAGCGCGGCGCCGCCGGTTCCTACGACGGCCATGGAGCGCAGGAGGCGACGGGGCTTGAGACGGCGGTGCTTACCTTTTGCAGGCATGTCGAATTCCTCTCCGGCGCCTGCGAGGTGAGCTGTCGGGTGCGGACTGGAGATGTCCGGCCGCGGCGGTGCGCGGCTTTACCCCTAGCCGTTCCGGAGACCGGAACAGGCGTCTTGCCTGTGGGTCCCCCGCTCCTGCCGGGCAAGGGTGAGAGTGCGGGCACCGGGCGGCGGCAGGATTCGGCGTTCCACCCGGATCGAGGGGAACGTAAGCGACCCGGACGCATGGGGACAACATTCGGTTTCCCCCATGCGCCCATTTCTCTTGATCCTTGCGGAAATTACCGGTGACCCTGTGTCGACACGAGATGCGGAGGAATCCTCAATCACCCCGGAAAGAAGCCACAATTACGTGAACATGGCGACAACGGACCGTCACAAATATGACGCTGCTCACGTACCGCGATTTTACTGGCCCTATTCCAGGCAGAGTTGGAAGGAAGGCATCAATTCGGACAACACTCTCAGATGCGACGCAGCCGGATAACCGTCGCATCGAAGTCGCCCTGCAGAGCGGCCCGCAGTCCGTGATGCAGCAGCACCGCACCTCGATGCACTTCGCCCGTTTCGCGGCATTCATACCTGGCTTCCGGGTCGAGTCCGCGCAACCGCAGCGGAGCGACCGGCTCACCGTAGTGCTGCGCCTGGAGCCAGGCGAGAACGACCGCCTGCTCATCGAGCACGTACTGGACCGCACTCAGCCCGCCCGCCGGGGGGCGCAGCCGATACAGCTCGCCGCGCTGGACGACGGGGCGGATCTCCTTGTAGAGACCGACCCAGTCCCGAGCCTCGGCCAGCTCCTCCTCACTCCACTCCATGAGGTCGCCGCCGACGCCGAGCACCCCGGCCATGGCACTCACGAACCGGAAGCGCGGCGCGCTGACGCGCCCGTTGAGCTGCGTGTTCGGGCTGTCGGTGACCCAGGCGGCCATGACCCGGGCCGGATGGATCTGGCTGAAGCCGTGCTGGATGGCGAGCCGGTCGAGCGGGTCGGTGTTGTCGGAGGTCCACACCTGGTCCGTACGGCTCATGACCCCGAGGTCCACGCGTCCGCCGCCGCCCGAGCAGGACTCGAAGGCGACCGTGGGGTGCGCCGCACGCAAGCGGTCCACCAGCGCGTACAGGGCGCGCACATGATCGACCCACAGGCGCTGCGGATAGGATTCGCCGGGCCGGCCGGCATCGGTGAAGCAGCGGTTGAAGTCCCACTTCACATAATCGATCGGGGCGCTGGAGAGCAGCCCGTCGAGTTGCTGCCACAGATACTCCCGGACGTCGTCGCGGGCGAGGTCCAGCACGAGCTGATTGCGAAATTCAGTCCGCTTTCGCCCCTTTTGATGCTGCACCCAGTCGGGGTGCGCGCGGTAGAGGTCGCTGTCCGGGTTGACCATCTCGGGCTCCACCCAGATGCCGAACTGCATCCCGAGGGCGTGCACATGGTCGGCGAGGGGCTTGAGGCCCGACGGAAAGCGGTCGGGGTTGGGGCTCCAGTCGCCGAGTCCCGCACGGTCGCTGGTGCGGGCGCCGAACCAGCCGTCGTCGACCACGAACAACTCGACACCGATCGCCGCCGCCCGTCGTGCGAGCGCCGCCTGCTGCTCCTCGGAGACGTCGAACCCGGTGGCCTCCCAGGAGTTGTAGAGCACCGGCCGGTCACGGTCCGCGTCCGGGATGACGTACGCCCGCTGGTAGGCGTGCCAGGCGCGGCTCGCGCCGCCGTGACCGCCGTCGCTCCACAGTCCCGCGAAGACCGGAGCGACGAACGCCTCCCCCGCGGCCAGCCGCAGCAGTCCGGAGTCGTCGTACCCGACACCACCGGTGATCTGCACGCGCGCGTCGGGGAGTTGGGCCACCGCGATCCGCCAGGTACCGGACCAGGCGAGCGCACAGCCGTAGACCTCGCCGTGCTCCTCGGTCGCGTCGACGTCGAGCGCGACCCAGGGCAGGTGCTGGTGCCCGGTGTGGCCGCGCCGGCTGCCGATGACCTTCTCACCGTAGGTGAGGGGGGAGCGTACGAGCCGGGACTCGGCCGCCCAGCGTCCGTGCAACTGCGACAGCCGCCAGCCGTCACGCTCGGGCAGGGTCCAGGTCGCGGAGTCGGCCCGCAGGAGTTCGACGGGGCCGGGACCCGTGTTGGCGAGGGTCACCCAGCGCTCGACCACATCCCCGCGCATCCGGTAGTGGAGGGTGATCGCGAGCCCGTCGTCGGTGAACCGCAGTCGCAGTTCCTCGCCGTCGGCCTCGTACGCCTCGAAGACCCACTCGGTGCCCCGGCGCTCCTCGGTGCGGACGGACAGGGCGGGACGGGTGAAGCGGGGACCACCCTCGACCGGGTACTCCTCGCGGCCGTCGAGCGGGGACTCGAAGGGCCGGTACGGCGGTGCGGGCAGCGCGGCCAGGGCCTCGGCGTCAGCGAGGGCGATCCGCGGGCCCCAGTGCAGGTGCAGCAGTTCGCCGCCTCCCGTGAGCCGGAGGCCGTAACTGCTCGTGGGCCCCGACAGCAGCCAGGTACGGCCGTCCGCGCCGATCTCCAACATTCAAACCCCCACATATCCGAACAGGTGCGATCAGGTCTCAACATCATCGGGGGTGGAGTGGCCCGTCGGCAATGCTTCGGCCCAGGTTCGCCGCGGTGTCGGTCATCGATGATTGCCCGATGAACCGATGTCGTATCGTCAAAGGGCCCGTCGACGAGCAGCGCCGACGGACGGATGGGAGGAGCCCCCGTGACGCAGCAGGTGCCGTCGACCGAGCCGGAACTGGCCGGAGTGCGCAACTTCCGTGACGTGGGCGGTCTGCCGACCTTGGACGGACGGCGGGTTCGGCAGGGGGTGCTCTTCCGCAGCGGCCACCTCGCGCACGCGACGGAGAAGGACGCCGCGTTCCTCGCCTCCCTCGGCCTGCACACGGTCTTCGACTTCCGCAACGCGGCGGACAAGAAGCTGGAGGGACCGGACATCGACCTGCCGGGCGTGCGGAACGTCAACCTCCCGCTGTCCGATCCGGCGGACGGCGCCGAGTTCTGGAAGATGGTCCGCGACGGCGACCTCGATCAGTTGCGCGGACTCCTCGCGGACGGCCAGGCCGCCAACCGCATGATCGTCTCGTACCGCAGGATCATCAAGGAGCGCACGGCCGAGCACTCCCACGTGCTGCACGCTCTGGCGCAGGACAGCGTGCCCGCCCTGATGCACTGCGCGGCGGGCAAGGACCGCGCGGGTCTGTCGATCGCGGTGACCCTCCTCGCGGTGGGGGTCGAACGCGAGGCGATCGTCGCGGACTACCTGGAGTCGAACGCCAAGCACCGCCGCTACAAGGTGCACCGCAACGGCTCGTCGGCCGACGCCTACTCGCCCGAGGTGATGGAGCTGATCAGCCCGCTGTTCGACGCCCGGGCAGAGTATCTGGCGGCGGCGTTCGAGACCGTCGAGGAGACCTGGGGCAGCGTGGAGGTCTATCTGGAGCAGGGGCTCAGGGTCACACCCCGGCTGCGGGAGCGGCTGCGCGAGCGGCTGCTGGACTGAGCCGCCCGCGCTCCCGCCCGGTGGACGACACCGCCTACTTCGCGCCCACCGCGAACAGGAAGTAGAGGAAGCCGGCGAAAAGGTGACCGGCGGCGATGTAGATGATCAGACGGATCCACAGGGAGCGGGGGAACTTGTCCTCCATCGCAGCCGGCTGGGGGCGGGTATCCGGGTGCTCGGTCATGGCATCTCTCCAGGGGGCAGGCCGAGGCAAAGCGCGGTTCTGGGGCTTTGCAGCAGGGTGTGGACGTAGAGCAGATCGGCCCCGTCTTGGTCGGTGGCCGCCAGACGGTGCGGGGTCAGCGAGTCGTAGTGCGCACTGTCGCCCGGCCCGAGCAGGTGCGTGCTGTCGCCGAGGCGCAGCCGCAGCCGCCCCGTGAGGACGTACAGCCACTCCTCGCCGGGGTGGACGCGCACGATGTCGGCCTGGGGGCCGAAGGGGACATGGACACGCAGGGCCTGCATCCCGCGGCCCGGTGCGCCCGCCTGCCAGTACGTCCAGCCGCCCGCCCGGGTGGGCTCCGTCTCGGCGCCGCGCACGACCGCGGCCCGGTCGGCGACGGTCTCGCCCAGCAGTTCGGAGACCGTCGTACCGTACACACGCGCCAGCGCGAGTAGCATCGGCAGCGAGGGCTGGCGCTGCCCGGTCTCCAGGCGGGAGAGGTGCGCGGGTGAGAGCCCCGCGGCACGGGCCGCGGCCTCCAGGGTGAGCGAGGCGCGCCGGCGCAGCGCACGCAGCTGCGGTGCGACGGCGGGCAGGCTCTCGACCGGCCCGGGTCCGCCCTCTTCGGAATGGCTCATGCCTTCCATTCAGCCCGAGCCTTGCCTCACGGGCAAATTTTTTGCCAATGGGGCAAGATCGCATTCGCCGACGCCGCTACCGGTTGGCCACCGCCTGTTTGATCAGCGTCTTCCCGAAGTCCCACATCAGCCCGCCGCCGTGCGCATCGTCCATGACCGCCGTGAACGCCTCCACGAACCGGTCGACGTCCCTCTCGCCGATGACCAGCGGCGGGATCAGTTTGATCACCTCCAGATGGTCGCCGGAGACCTGGGTGAGGATCCGGTGCCGTTGCAGCAGGGGTACCACGACCATCTGGGCGAACAGGCCCTTACGGGCGGCCTGCAGCATGGTCCAACGGCTGCGCAGCCGCAGTGAGCTGGGCCGCCCGAACTCGATGCCGATCATCAGGCCGCGGCCGCGGACGTCGCTGAGCAGCTCGTACTTGTCGACGAGCGCCGCCAGCCGGGACTTCAACTGCTCCCCGACGGCGCGGACGTTCGCCACGATCTGGTCGTTCTCCATGACCGAGAGGACCGCGAGCCCCGCCGCCATGGCCTGCGCGTTGGAGCCGAAGCTCGCCGAGTGCACCAGCACCCGGTCCATCGACGAGTAGACCTTCTTGAAGATCCACTCCTTGCCGAGGGTGGCGCCGACCGGCACATAGCCGCCGGAGAGCGCCTTCGCCACGCACACCAGGTCCGGCTCCACGCCGCTCTCGTGCTGATAGGCGTAGAAGTCACCCGTCCGGCCGAGGCCGGTCTGCACCTCGTCCGCGATCAGCAGCGCCTTGTGCCTGTGCAGCAGCTCCTGGGCGGCCGTCAGATAGCCGGGCGGCGTCTCATGGACGCCCTTGCCCTGGATCGGCTCGACGATGAGCGCCGCCACGTCTCCCTTCGCCAGCTCCCGCGACAGGGCGTCGAGGTCGCCGAGCGGAACCGCCGTGTCGGGCAGCAGTGGGGCGAAGCCGTCACGGAAGCCGGACTCGCCGTTCACGGACAGGGAACCGGTGGTCAGCCCGTGGAAGGCGTGGGCGCAGTAGAGGATCCGCGGCCTGCCGGTGGCGTAGCGCGCGAACTTCAGCGCGGTCTCCACCGCCTCCGTCCCGCTGTTGCCGAAGAACACCCGGTCCAGGTGCGGGCTGTGGCCGAGCAGCCGCTCCGCCAGCAGCCCGGGCAGCGGCTGGCAGTCGAAGCGGGTGAGGTCGGCGAGCTGCGCGTCCAGCACGTCGTGCAGCGCCCGGCGGACGACGGGGTGGTGACGGCCCAGGCCCATCACCCCGAACCCGGCCAGCATATCCAGGTAGTCGTTGCCGTCCGCGTCCCAGAAGTGGGCGCCCTCGGCCCGCTCGTACACCTTGTCGAAGCCGATGGTGTGCAGCATGCGCGGGAGCTGGTGGTTGAGGTACTTCGCATGCAGCTCGTAGCGCTCGGCCCCACGCTCGGCCAGGAGCGCGCCGAGGTCGAACTCCCGGTTCCCGGACTGGGTGGTCATTCCTGTTTCTCCTTGGACGGCTCATCCTGGGCCGCCGGTGCCCCGGCAGGCAGCGTTCGCCCGTCAAGGAGCGGCGTCGACGTATTCGGGTCTTCGGCCGGTGCGGCGAGTTGGGGTGCCCCCTGTCCGAAGAGCCCCGGGGAGTGTGCCGGGCGTCGTGACGGGGCGGACGCTGCCCGTCGGGGCACCAGGCAGGCGCTGATCCGACCGGCGATCTCGACGGGCGTGAGACCGATGTCGGCGAGCACCTCGCTGCGTTTGGCGTGCGCGAGGAACTGCTCCGGGACACCGAACCGCCGCACCGGTACGTCGACGTCGGCGTCCCCGAGCGCCAGCGCGACGGCGGAGCCGACGCCGGCGGACCGGCTGTTGTCCTCGACCACGGCGACGATCCGGTACTCGGCGGCCAGGCCCGGCAGCGACGGGTCGACGGGCTTGACCCACCGCGGGTCCACGACCGTGCAGCCGATGCCCCGGGCCTCCAGCAGCTCCGCGGCCTGGAGGCAGACGGGTGCCATGACACCGACGGCGACCAGAAGCACCTGCGACCGGTCGGCGCGGTGCAGGACGTCCAGGCCGCCCACCCGGTCCACTGCCGGGATCGCGGGCCCCACCGACTCCTTCGGGAAGCGGATCAGGGTCGGTGCGTCGTCGACCGCGACCGCCTCCCGCAGCTGCGCCCGCAACTGGCCGGCATCGCGCGGCGCCGCGATCCTGAGGCCGGGTACGACCTGCAGGACCGACATGTCCCACATGCCGTTGTGCGACGGTCCGTCCACGCCCGTGACCCCGGCCCGGTCCAGGACGAACGTGACCCCGCAGCGGTGCAGGGCGACGTCCATCAGGAGCTGGTCGAAGGCACGGTTGAGGAAGGTCGCGTAGACGGCGACGACGGGGTGCAGTCCGCCGGTCGCGAGTCCGGCGGCGGACACCGCCGCGTGCTGCTCCGCTATCCCGACATCCCACACCCGCTCGGGGAACCGCTCGGCGAACTTGGTCAGACCCACCGGGTGCAGCATGGCAGCCGTGATCGCCACGACGTCCTCGCGCTCCTCGCCGATCCGCAGGATCTCGTCGCCGAACACCGAGGTCCACGACGGGCCGTTGGACGGGGCGAGGGGCTCACAGGTCAGCGGGTCCATCACGCCGACAGTGTGGAAGTGGTCCTCCTCGTGGGCGAGCGCGGGCTCATAGCCGCGGCCCTTCTCGGTGAGGCAGTGGATCAGCACCGGGCCGTGGAACCGCTTGGCGCGACGCAGCGCCGACTCGACGGCCCGGATGTCGTGTCCGTCGATCGGGCCCACGTACTTCAGGCCCAGGTCCTCGAACAGTCCCTGCGGCGCGAACGCGTCCTTGAAGCCCTTCTTCGCGCCGTGCAGGGCCTCGTAGAGGGTGTTGCCGACGACGGGCGTGCGATGCAGCACGTCCTTGCCCCAGGCGAGCATCTTCTCGTAGCCGTCTGTGGTGCGCAGGGCGGCGAGGTGGTTGGCGAGGCCGCCGATGGTCGGCGCGTACGAGCGCTCGTTGTCGTTGACGACGATGATCAGCGGGCGGTCCTTGCCGGCGGCGATGTTGTTGAGAGCCTCCCAGGCCATGCCGCCGGTCAGCGCGCCGTCGCCGATGACCGCGACGACATGGCCCTTCTCCCCCTGCACCTGGCGGGCCTTGGCGAGTCCGTCGGCCCAGCCGAGCGCGGTGGACGCGTGGCTGTTCTCGATGATGTCGTGCTCGGACTCCTCGCGCGAGGGATAGCCGGACAGCCCTCCCTTCCCACGCAGCTTGGAGAAGTCCTGGCGCCCCGTCAGCAGCTTGTGCACATAGCTCTGGTGGCCGGTGTCCCACAGGATGCGGTCGACCGGCGACTCGAAGGCCCGGTGGAGCGCGATGGACAGTTCCACCACGCCCAGGTTGGGCCCCAGATGACCACCGGTCCTGGCAACCGCATGGACCAGGAACTCCCTGATCTCGCCGGCCAGTTGATTCAGCTGCCGCTCGGACAGCGCTTTCAGGTCTCGTGGTTGCCGGATGTTCTCCAGGATCGTCACGCTCGGCCCCCTCTCGGTCCGTGCTGTTCAGCTCACGGTGACGGCCGGCTCTCCGGCGCCGGCGCCGTCCTGCTCCATCTGCTCGGCGATCTTCATGGCCTCCTCGATCAGGGTCTCCACGATCTTCGACTCCGGCACGGTCTTGATGACCTCGCCCTTGACGAAGATCTGGCCCTTGCCGTTGCCGGAGGCCACCCCCAGGTCTGCCTCCCTCGCCTCGCCGGGACCGTTGACCACGCAGCCCATGACGGCGACCCGCAGCGGCACCTCCATGCCCTGGAGGCCGGCCGTCACCTCGTCGGCCAGCCGGTAGACGTCGACCTGGGCACGCCCGCACGACGGGCAGGAGACGATCTCCAGACGCCGCTGCCGAAGCCCCAGGGACTCAAGGATCTGGATGCCGACCTTCACCTCCTCGGCGGGCGGCGCCGACAGCGACACGCGGATGGTGTCGCCGATGCCCTCGGAGAGCAGCGCGCCGAAGGCGACGGCCGACTTGACCGTGCCCTGGAAGGCGGGACCGGCCTCCGTCACGCCCAGGTGCAGCGGGTAGTCGCACCGCTCGGCCAGCAGGCGGTAGGCGTTGACCATCACGACGGGGTCGTTGTGCTTGACCGAGATCTTGATGTCCCTGAAGCCGTGCTCCTCGAACAGGGACGCCTCCCACAGGGCGGACTCGACCAGCGCCTCCGGGGTGGCCCTGCCGTACTTCTGCAGCAGCCGCCTGTCGAGCGAGCCCGCGTTGACCCCGATCCGGATCGGGGTGCCGTGGTCCTTGGCCGCCTTGGCGATCTCCTTGACCTTGTCGTCGAACTGCTTGATGTTGCCCGGGTTGACGCGGACGGCCGCGCACCCGGCCTCGATCGCCGCGAACACGTACTTCGGCTGGAAGTGGATGTCGGCGATCACCGGGATCTGCGACTTGCGCGCGATGGCGGGGAGGGCGTCCGCGTCGTCCTGCGTGGGGCAGGCGACACGGACGATCTGGCAGCCGGACGCGGTGAGCTCGGCGATCTGCTGCAGCGTGGCGCCGACGTCCGACGTACGGGTCGTCGTCATCGACTGCACCGACACGGGGGCCCCGCCCCCGACCGCCACCGGTCCGACATGGATCCGCCGCGAGGCGCGACGCGTCGCGATCGGCCGGACCGGTACCTCGGGGACGCCCAGGGAGACGGCGGTCATGGCCTCACCCGTTGTTCCCGGAGACGGTCTCCCGCATGGCCCGCAGGGACTCCTTCAGAGAGCCCATGGTGGCGAGCACGGCGGTGGGCTCGTAGCCGCAGTGCGCCATGCAGTTGGCGCAGCGCGGGTCCTTGCCGCGGCCGTACTTGTCCCAGTCGGTCTTCTCGATCAGCTCCCGGTACGTCGGCACGTATCCGTCGCTCATCAGATAGCAGGGGCGCTGCCAGCCGAAGAGCGAGTAGTTGGGGATCGCCCAGGCCGTGCAGGGGAAGTCGACCTTGCCTTCGAGGAAGTCGAGGAACAGCGGCGAGTGGTTGAGCCGCCAGCGGCGCCGGTTGCCGCCGGAGAACGCCTTCTTGAACAGTTCGCGGGTCTGTTCCACGCCCAGGAAGTGCTCCTGGTCGGGCGCCTTCTCGTAGGCGTACGCGGGCGAGATCATCATCTCGTCGACCTTCAGCTCGTCATTGAGGAAGGTGAGCACCTCGATGACGGTCTGCGGGGTGTCGGTGTTGAAGAAGGTCGAGTTGGTGGTGACCCGGAAGCCGCGGCGCTTGGCCTCCTTGATGGCCTCCACGGCCTCGTCGAACACGCCCTCCTTCGCCACCGACTCGTCGTGCCGCTCCCGCAGGCCGTCGATGTGCACGGCGAACGCGAAGTACGGCGACGGCTCGAACAGGTCCATCTTCTTGCGCAGCAACAGGGCGTTGGTGCACAGGAACACATACTTCCTGCGGGCGACCAACTGTCGCACGATCTCGTCGATCTGCGGATGCATCAGCGGTTCGCCGCCGGCGATCGACACCATCGGCGCACCGGACTCCAGGACCGCCCCCACCGCCTGGGCCACGGGCATGCGCTGCTTCAGGACCCCGGCCGGATGCTGGATCTTGCCACAGCCCTCACACTTCAGGTTGCAGGCGAAGAGGGGTTCCAACTCGACGATGAGCGGAAACTTGTCCCGCCTGCGCAGCTTCTGTTCGAAGAGATAGGTCGCCACCTTGATGGACTGGCGCAGCGGCATGGCCATCTGGCTCACCTCCTGGGGAGCGGCAGGGATCGGTGCCATTCGAAGAAAGCAGGAAGGACGGCACGGAGAACACGGAAAGCTGATATTCCACCGCGCAAGGTGCCGATCCGGACGAGTTCATGTTCTGGAGCGTCCACGACCACCCGGACGGCCGCAACCGGGCGCTCAGCCGTGCGCACGGCGGTGTGCAGCGTAGCGGCCGACTCCATGTCGGCCGCGACGGCACCGGTCGCCAGCAGGTGCGCCCGCCTGTGACCACGGACGATGTGGTCCGAGCCGGTGAGCGGTCCGGTGTGCACGGTGCGCCCCGGGACGGTGCGCGCCAGTTCCTTGACGAGCAGGTCGGTGCCCACACAGGGGGTGGTGCCGCGCGGGTCCCGGGCCTCCTCGGCGACGACCAGGTCACCGGGGTGCATTCCGGGGGCGAGTCCCGCGCAGAAACCCGTGGCGAGGACGGCTGCCCGGGCGTGGCCCGGGTCGGCGAGCGCCCGGGTGACCGAACGCTCGGCGGCCCTGGGTCCCATGCCCGTACGGAGCAGGGTGACGGGCCCGTCGGCGCCGCTCCGGTCGCCGCTGCGCAGGGCGAAGTGCTCGATGCCGAGCGCGCAGGCGATCAGCAGCGGGACCGGATCGGGCTGCTGGCTCATCAGCTCCCCTTGGCCTCGGCGAACGGCTCGCCGTGGACGTAACGGCCGAGCGCGGTGAGCGGGAAGACCTGCCGGTATAGGTGGTAGTTGATGGAGAAGTCCCAGGGGAAGCCGGTGCCGGTGAAGTACGGTTCATCCCAGGAGCCGTCCTCGTTCTGGGTCTGGGCGAGGAACTCGATGCCGCGCTCCACGGCTTTGGAATCGCTCTCCCCCGCGGCAAGCAGCGCGAGCAGCGCCCACCCCGTCTGCGAGGCGGTCGAGGTGCCCCGGCCGCTCCACTCCGTGGCGTCCCGGTAGGAGCGCAGGTCCTCACCCCAGCCGCCGTCGTCGTTCTGCGCGTTCTCCAGCCAGGCGACCGCGCGGCGGATCGCCGGATGCGCCCCCGGGATGCCGGCGGCGATCAGGGCGGGCACCACCGAGCCGGTGCCGTAGACGTAGTTGACGCCCCAGCGCCCGAACCAGGAGCCGTCGGGCTCCTGCTCCGCCAGCAGCCACTCGATGCCGCGGCGGGTGCGCGGGTCGTGGGAGAGACCCTCGACCGCCAGCATCTCGACGACGTGCGCGGTGACGTCGGCGGACGGCGGGTCGATGACCTCGCCGAAGTCGCAGAAGGGCAGCCGGTTGGGGAAGGCGCTGGTGTTGTCGACGTCGAAGGCGCCCCAGGCCCCGTTCTTCGACTGCATGCCGAGGTTCCACCGCACACCGCGCCCGATGGCCCTCTCGACCCGCTCGGAGTCGGGGTGCCGGACGCGGCGCAGCGCGAGGATGACCTCGGCGGTGTCATCGATGTCGGGGTAGTTGTCGTTGTGGAACTCGAACGCCCAGCCGCCCGGTGGCAGCCCCGGCCTGCGCACCGCCCAGTCGCCGGACCGGTCGATCTGCTCGTCGAGCATCCACTCCGCGGCCTTCACCAGCTGCGGGTGGTCCGCGGGCACGCCCGCGTCGGCCAGCGCGATGGTGGCCAGACAGGTGTCCCACACCGGGGACTGACAGGCCTCGATCATGCGGGCGCCGTCCTCGCGCCACACGGCGAAGCGGTCGAGCGACGCCATGCCCTCGCGCATGACCGGGTGCTGGAGGTCGTAGCCGAGCAGGTGCAGGGCGATGATCGAGTACACCGCGGGAGGCTGGATCCCGCCCCAGCAGCCGTCGTTCTCCTGCCGTTCGATGATCCAGCGGGCCGCGGTGTTCACGGCTGCCTTGCGCAGCCGGCGCGGCGCGACCTTGCGGAACCGGTGCAGCCCCTTGTCGAGACGCTGGAAGACGCCGCTCCAACTCGTCAGCGGTGCCGGCGGCCTGACCGGTCTGGGGTTGCTCGCGTCGGTGTGCAGCTCGTCGAGCGGGAAGGGCGCCGGCCGCACCGGGCGCTCGGCGGACACGATGGTGAGGGGCACGATGGTCTGCCGCGCCCAGCATCCGAAGTCGTAGATGTTCAGCGGCATCCACTTCGGGAAGTAGATGAGTTCCGGCGGCAGTTCGGGCAGGTCCTCCCACTTCCACCAGCCGAACAGGGCGAGCCAGATGCGGGTGAAGACCCGGGAGGCGGCGATGCCGCCCTGCTCGCGGATCCACGCGGACGCCTTCGCCATGTGGGGCTCGTCCGGCGCGTCTCCGGCCAGGCGCAGGGCGACGTACGCCTCGATGGTGGTGGACAGTTCGCCGGGCCCGCCGTAGAAGGTGGCCCAGGTGCCGTCCTCGCGCTGCTCACCGCGGATGAACAGGGCTGCCGCGTGGGTGGTCTTCTCGTCGCGGATCCCCAGGAACTGACGAAGGAGCAGGTCCTCGGCGTCCATCGTGACATTCGTGTCCAGGTCGCCCTTCCACCAGCCCTGGGCGTCCTGGCGGGCGAGCAGGAAGTCCGTCGCACGCCGTATGGCGCGCACGGCGGCGTCTCGGGTTCCGAGGGTCCCGGCCACTTCCGGGAGTGGTTCGTTGGTTTCGCTGGCCGAGGCGGCGCGGGGCGGCAGGGCCCCGGTGCTTCCGTCGGTCGTCGCTGTCATGGCTTCCCCTTCGTGCAGTCGTGCAAGCGGTGCGTCTGCTGTGGGTCCGCCGTCGGCCGGTGCGCGTCCGCGAGGGGGTTCCCGGCCCGAGCGGAACCGGAAGCCGGGGGGAGGCGCCGGCCGGCGACTACGCGAGGTGTCTTCGACCGATAATGATCATCTCTTCCGTACGACGACGAAGTCGGCGAGCGCCGTGAACCGGGCGCGCACCTCCGGGGGCATCCGGACGGCGTCCAGGGCCTCGATGGCGATCGTGTGCTGGCGGCGCGCCTCCTGGATCGTCCAGTCGCGTCCGCCCGCCTCCTCGATCAGCGCGGCGCGCGCGGCGAACTCCTCCTCGGAGAAGTTCTCGAAGTCACTGCTCTTGGCGTCCTCGGCGAGGATCCCGCCGAGCCGCTCGGAGGCGGGCCCGCCCGCCGCCAGCGCCGCCACCACGGGCAGGGACTTCTTGCGCTGGCGCAGATCGCTCCAGGTCTGCTTGCCGGTGGCCTCCGGGTCGCCCCAGATGCCGAGGAGGTCGTCGACGGCCTGGAAGGCGAGGCCGAGGTGGTAACCGTACGTCTCCAGGTTGTCGGCCGTGCGGTCGTCGGCGCCGCCGAGCACCGCGCCGATGGAGGAGGCGCAGGCCAGCAGGGCACCGGTCTTGTTGCCCTCCATCTCCTGGCACTCCGCGACGCTGACGCGGTCGCGGTGCTCGTAGGAGATGTCCTGCGCCTGACCGTCGATCAGGGCGCGCGTGGCGGCGGTCAGCCGGCGGGCGGCGCGGCCGGCCTCCACGGTGCCGAGTTCCAGCAGGATCTCACTCGCCAGGGCGAACAGGGCGTCGCCGACCAGGATCGCCTGGGCCGGGCCGTGCACCTTCCACACGGTGTCGCGGTGGCGGCGCTGTTCGTCGCCGTCCATCAGGTCGTCGTGCAGCAGCGAGAAGTTGTGCACCAGTTCGACCGCGACCGCGCCGGGCACGCCCACCTCGGGGGCCTCGCCCGCGGCCTGGGCAGAGAGCAGGGCCAGCGCGGGGCGCACGGCCTTGCCGCCGTCGCCGTCGGCGGGGTTGCCCTGGGCGTCGATCCAGCCGAAGTGGTAGGCGGCGACGGTGTCCATGGGCGGTGCCAGACGGTCGACGGCCGCCCGCAGCACCGGGGTGGCCAGGGTCCGGCCACGCTCCAGGAGCGCGGACACCTCCACCGCGTCGGCAGCCGTCTCGGCCGGGGGCACAGTGGGCACAGTCTCTCCTCTTGTTGCGGTACCGGGGGTGCGGGGGCCTGTCCCGTGCAGGTCGACGCTCATGCCGCCTCCTCGAAGAGGTCGAGGAGGTGGGCACCGGACCGGCCCAGGGCGTTCAGCGCGGCGCCCGCCGCACCGATGCCACTGCGGACCGCGCTCTCCATGGTCGCGGGCCACCCTGTGGCGGTCCACGCTCCGGCCAGACAGAGGCCGGGGGCGTTGGTGCGGGCGCCGGGCCGCAGCCGCCCGACGCCGGGGGTGGGGGCGAACGTCGCGGTACGCTCCCGGGTCACGAAGAAGTCCTTCACCTCGGCGCCGCGCGTGGCGGGCAGCAGCCGCCGGAGTTCCGGGAGATAGCGCTCGCGGAGCGCGGCGACGGGCTCGTCGATCTCGTCCTGCGCGGCCGACTGCGACAGCGCGAGGTACTGGCCCTCGCGCAGCCCGGATGCCTCGGTACGGTCGAAGACCCACTGCACCGGGGAGCCGAGGGCGGCGAAGAACGGCCGGGTGAGCACCGTGCGGTCGTAGACGACGTGGATGTTGAGGATCGGCGCCGTGCCGATCCCGAGCAGGCGGTCGGGGGCGTCCAGGGCTCCGGCGGGCAGCATCGCGTGGGCCTCCCGCTGCGGCACGGCGAGGACCACGGCGTCGGTCTCGATGCGGTCGCCGGGAACCTGAACGCTCCAGCGCCCGTTCTCGTAGGGGGAGATGGAGGTGACGCGTGTACGGACCTCGGTGCGCACGCCCGCGGAGTCGAGCGCCTTGCGGGCCAGCCTGTCGTGCAGTTCACCCAGGGGGACGCGTGCCCAGCCGATGTCGGCCGCGCCCGGGGCGGACAGCAGACCCGTCTTGAACACCATCGCGGCGAGCCCGAGCGAGGCGTCGCCGGCCACCGCGTTGAGGGTGGCGACCCCGACGAGGTCCCACAGTGCCTCGACGGCACGCGCCGACTGGCCGTGCGCGGCCAGCCAGCTGCCGAAGTCCTGCGCGTCGAGCGCAGGATCCCCGAGGTCGAGTGCTCGGAGCGCCAGTGCGGCACGCCCCACCGCGGCCCGCTCGGCGAACGAGAGATGGGGGTAGGTGGCCAGGCTGCGGCCGAGATGCAGCGGCACGGGCAGCGCGTCGCGCCGTAGTCTGCCGAGCCGCCGTCCGGGGGTGCCGTTCGCGTCGAGAACGGGCACGTCGAGACGATCCTGCAGGGGCGCGAGCGCGGTCCCGTCGATGCGGTCGAGGAACCAGCGGTACGCGGTGCAGCAGCGCAGATAGACATGCTGGCCGTTGTCGACGGTCAGGTCGCCGCGCTGGAAGGAGAAGGCGAGACCGCCCAGCCGCGGCCGGCCCTCCAGCAGGGTGACCCGCACCCCGGCGTCGGCAAGCGCGAGCGCGGCCGTGATTCCCGCGATGCCCGCGCCGACCACCACGGCGGAGGTCCCGGAGACGGACGGCGTCACGGGGCGGCCCGAGGCGTCGGACGCCCGGTCCTCCGGCTGTGTGCCGTCGCTCATGGAGCTTCCTCCCCTGCCGGTCCGCCGTGATGCCTGAACGATGCACGGCAGGCCGTCGCACTCAGGGACGCCGCGCGGCAGCGGAGGGTTGCGTGCCGCTTTTCGGTAGCGGAGTCACCTTGGACCGGATTGTCCGTCATGTGGGCCTCCTGACCGTCCGCCGGGTCACATGCCGGGCGTCGAGGCCCGACAGGCCGCGCGCGGCGACGTACACCTTCTCGCGTCCGGGCAGCGAGACACGGCCGCGCAGCACGGCCTCCGGATCGCGTTCGATGCGGTCGAGGAGCCGGCGGTAGATGCCTGCCATCGCGGCGACACAGGCGCCGCTGCGCCGGTCGAGCAGGGGCAGCAGCCGGTAGCCCTCGGCGAAAAGGGCGCGGGCCCGACGCACTTCGAAGTGCACGAGGCCCGCGAAGTCGGAGCCCTCGGGTGGGGTCGGCCCGCGGAACCCGGCCGAGCAGCCGAACTTGGCGAGGTCGTCGGCGGGCAGATAGGTCCGCCCGCCCTCGGCGTCCTCGCGGACGTCGCGGAGGATGTTGGTGAGTTGCAGCGCGAGCCCGAGCGTGTCGGCGTACTCCGGCGCGCGCTCAATGCCGCGCGCCCCCGGCGTCGTGCCGAACACGCCGAGCGAGAGCCGTCCGATGGCCCCGGCCACACACCGGCAGTAGACCTTCAGGTCGTCCCAGGTCTCGTAGGTCTCGCCACGCACGTCCATGAGGACACCGTCGATGAGTTCGTCGAGGCCCCCGAGCGGGATCGGGAAGTGCCGGGCGGCATGGGTGAGGGCGACCGCGACCGGGTCGGTGTCGTCCTCGGCCACCTCCCCGTCGCGGACCCGGGCGAGCAGCTTCCGGGTCCGCTCGAGCCTCGCCGTCTTGACGTCCGCCAAGAGCGCGCCGTCGCCGATGTCGTCGACGCGCCGGGAGAACGCGTAGAGCGCCGACATCGCGCGGCGCTTCGGCGTCGGCAGGAGCCTGATGCCGTACGCGAAGTTACGGGCCTGCTGCCCGGTCACGGCCTCGCAGTAGCTGTACGCGGCGAGTACCGGTGGGGACACGTGTGGTGGAGACTCCACGGTCCGGATCACCCCTCTCCTCGCAGAGTCACGCCCGCCTCGCGCAGCAACCGGAGCTTGCCGGGCCTGGGCGGGCCGGGAAGTACGTCGTATTCGGCGGCAGCGATCGCGTGGATCGCCGCTCGCCCCCCCGCCACGAACCCCGCGAGCAGCAGCCTCAGTCTGCCGTGGACGCTACCCACAAGGGGGGCGCCTTCATTCAGGAGACCGCGTACGCGTTCCGCTTCGCATGCAACCAGCGCGCGCACCGATGCGCCTGCTGTTTTCGTGGCGAGGTCCGCCTCCTGGACATGAAAGCGCTTCATGTCCTCCGCAGGCAGGTAGATGCGATCGCGGCGCAGGTCCTCCGCGATGTCCTGAAGGTGTTCGACGATCTGCAGCGCCGTGCAGATCGCGTCGGAGCGCCGTACGCGCTCCGGGGTGGCGGTACCGGTGACGGCCAGGACGAGCCGGCCGACCGGATTGGCGGACAGTTCGCAGTACGCGAGGAGGTCGTCGTAGGTCTCGTACCGCGTGACGAGCTGGTCCTGGCGGTTGGCCGCGATCAGGCCGAGGAACGGCTCGGGGGTGAGGCCGGCGCGCCGGACCGTGGGCTGCAGGCGCCGGAGCAGGGGGTGACGGGGCGTCGCGTCGAAGACCCTGCGCAGGTCGGCCTCGAAGGCGTCGAGGAGGATGAGGCGGTCCTCGGCCTCGTCGGGCGACACGCCGAGGAGGCGGGCGTCGGCACCTCCGGGGGCGAGGTCGCCGTCACCGATGTCGTCGACGAGACGCGCGAAGCCGTAGACGGCCATCAGGTCGGCGCGCCAGTCCCTGGGCAGGAAGAACGGCGCCACGGGGAAGTTCTCGTCCGCGGCCTTGTCGAGGGTGACACG
This sequence comes from Streptomyces caeni, assembly GCF_042678285.1. Classification (NCBI taxonomy): domain Bacteria; kingdom Bacillati; phylum Actinomycetota; class Actinomycetes; order Kitasatosporales; family Streptomycetaceae; genus Streptomyces; species Streptomyces caeni. The sequence continues at coordinate 36,147 of NZ_JBHUDX010000021.1, read as the reverse complement.
CTCCGGGTCACCGGCGCTCACCGTCGCGGCTTCGGTCACCGCTCGCCGCCCGGCGCGGAGACGGCACATGCCTCGCGGAGCTGGAGACTTTCCGTAGCCATTGCCGTCACATCTCCCGTTCTACACCGCTAGTCCATTACATCCCATTTCGGACACGCCGCCCGGCTGCCCGCACAACGCGGCAGGTATGAGGGTGTGGGGCATTATCGCCCCACTTGCCGCGAATCAGCACCGGTACAGCTTACGTTGTACAACGCGGCACGCTTCGTCGGGGTGTCCGGCGCATCACAACAACACACCGATTGGCCTCAAGATTCCTAAGCCAAACGGGAGTTGGCGTTTCCTTTGCAGACGCCGGGCCCTGCCGGAGCGTTCGGGCGGGGCCCGGGTGAATGCCTCCTATCTGCCCGTGAACTTCTCGTACTCCCTGATGACCTCGTCGGTCGGACCGTCCATCCGCAGCTCGCCGCGCTCCAGCCACAGGACACGGTCGCACGTGTCCCTGATCGACTTGTTGCTGTGACTGACCAGAAACACCGTGCCGGCCTCCTTGCGCAGCTCCCGGATGCGCTCCTCGGACCGTGTCTGGAACTTGCGGTCGCCGGTGGCGAGGGCCTCGTCGATGAGCAGCACGTCGTGGTTCTTGGCGGCCGCGATGGAGAACCGCAGCCGCGCCGACATGCCGGAGGAGTAGGTGCGCATGGGCAGTGTGATGAAGTCGCCCTTCTCGTTGATGCCGGAGAAGTCGACGATCTCCTGGTAGCGGGCGTCGACCTCCTCGCGGGACATGCCCATCGCGAGGCCGCCCAGAATGACGTTCCGCTCGCCCGTCAGGTCGTTCATCAGCGCCGCGTTCACCCCGAGCAGGGACGGCTGGCCATCGGTGTAGACCCTGCCCCGTTCCGCGGGCAGCAGACCGGCGACGGCCCGCAGCAGCGTGGACTTGCCGGAGCCGTTCGAGCCGATGAGGCCGATGGCCTCACCGCGGTAGGCGACGAACGAGACGCCCCGGACCGCGTGCACCGAGCGCGCACCGCGCTCTTCCCCGCGCCTGAGGATGCGGCTGAGGGCGGCGGTCGCGCTTCCCTTGCCGGTCTTGGCGCCGTTGACCCGGTAGACGATGTGCAGGTCGTCGGCGATGACGGTGGGCACCCTGGTTCCGGTGTACTGCTCAGCCACGGCCGTATCGTTCCTCGGCCCGCCAGAAGTACACGAATCCGCCGGCGAGGACGACGACGGCCCAGGACAGCGCGACGGCCCAGACGTGCGGCGGGAGGTTCTCGGCGACATAGTCCTCGATGAGCGCGAAACGCATCAGGTCCATGTAGACGGCGGCGGGGTTCACCTGCAAGGCGTGGACGACCCATGCCGGGCGGCCCACCAGCATGGTGTGGATGGAGAACATCACACCGGAGGCGTACATCCAGGTCCGCAGGATGAACGGCATCAGCTGGGCGAGGTCCGGGGTCTTGGCGCCCAGGCGCGCCAGGATCAGGGCGAGGCCGGTGTTGAAGCAGAACTGCAGCGCCAGAATCGGGACGATCAGCAGCCAGGACAGGCTCGGGTAGTTGCCGAACCCCACCGCCACGACGAACAGCACGACCATCGAGAAGAGCAGCTGCTGGAGCTGCTGGAGCGCGAACGAGACGGGCAGCGAGGCGCGCGGGAAGTGCAGCGCGCGCACCAGGCCCAGATTCCCGGAGATCGCCCGCACACCGGCCATGGCCGAGTTCTGGGTGAAGGTGAAGACGAAGACCCCGGTCACCAGGAACGGGATGTACGTGCCCGTCGTCATGCCCCGTCCGGCCTTCAGGATCAGCCCGAAGATCATATAGTAAACGAACGCGTTCAGCAGTGGCGTGGCCACCTGCCACAGCTGGCCGAGCCTGGCCTGGCTGTACTGGGCCGTGAGCTTCGCCTGAGAGAAGGCCAGGATGAAGTGGCGCCGTCCCCACAGCTGGCGGACGTACTCGACGAGTCCGGGCCGGGCTCCGCTGACCGAGAGCCCGTACTTCGCGGCCAGTTCGGCGGCGGTCAGTCCGTCATCGGGCGACGGGGCGCTTACCGCGACACCGCCGTGCGTTGTATCACTCACAGGTTGGCAAACTCTCCGTGTTCGGGATGCGCGGTCTGCCCGCGCACGGGCGGGAGCCGGGTCGTGGGTCCCGCCCGCGTGGTTCCGAGTACCGAGCTTGTCAGATGACCGGAGGCCGGCCCAGTCGGGTCAGCCGCCACACCGTACGCCATTTCATGGGACGCCGGCTGCCGCACGGGGCCGTCCAGCCCTCCTTGAACCCTCCGAACCACGCCTTCAGGGCAGCCCGCGAGGGGCGGCGCAGCAGCGTGAGGAGCATCCAGACGCCCAGGTAGACGGGGACGAGGGGGGCGGGAAGGTTGCGGCGGGCCAGCCACACCCGGTTGCGGGCGACCATACGGTGGTAGACCGCGTGCCGGGAGGGGGCGGTCGTCGGGTGGTACAGCACCATGTCGGACCGGTAGTCGATCATCCAGCCCGCGTCCAGCGCCCGCCAGGCCAGGTCGGTTTCCTCATGGGCGTAGAAGAACTCGTCCGGCAACCCCCCGACCTCGGCGAAGACCGCCGCACGGACGGCGTTGGCGCCGCCGAGGAAGGTGGTGACCCGGGACGAGCGCATCGGGTCGGAGGCACGCAGCCGCGGCACATGCCGACGCTGGGTCCGGCCGGTGTCGGGGTCGGCGATGCGGAAGCTGATGATCCCGAGGTCCGGGTCGGCGGCGAAGGCCTGGCGGCACAGCTCGGCGGTGTCGGTGCGGGCGAGGAGCCCGTCGTCGTCCAGGAACAGCAGGACGTCGACGTCGTAGCCGTCGGTGCCCTTGGACCGGAAGGCTTCGATGCCGGCGTTGCGGCCGCCGGGGATGCCGAGGTTCTCGGGCAGCTCCACCGTCCGGACGGCCGGTGAGAACTCCGTGACGTCCGGGACGGGCGAACCGTTGCCGACCACGACGACCTCGACGGGGTCGCCGTCCTGCTTGGCCACCGAGTCGAGGAGGGCGCGGAGCTCGGCGGGCCGGTTGCCCATCGTGATGATGACGGCCCCGACTGTGGTGGCCCCGCTCACTTCAGCCTGCTGGACGCGAGGATGGACACGAGGTGCAGCAGCGTCTGCAGCAGGGCGATGCCGGCGAGCACCGCGACACCGAGCCGGGAGAAGAACAGGTCTCCCCGGACCGCGTCCAGGATCGCCAGCAGCAGGATCAGCAGGGACGCCTCGATCCCGAGCACGAGCCGGTGGAACTTCAGCGCACCTGCGGCCCGGCGTGCCAGCGCCAGGCCGGACGAGCGCGGCTCGGACGCCGCCTCCTTGACCGGCGGCAGTCCGCCCTGGTGGCGGGCGACGCCCACCAGGTCGGTCTCGGCCTTGATCAGGACGGCGCCGACCGCGGCGAGGGTACCGAGGAAGGCCCACAGCCAGTCGATCCGTCCCGGGCCCCAGACATCGGCGGCGCGCAGGCCGAAGCCGACGAGGACCGCGGCGTCGCACAGGTAGGCGCCGACCCGGTCGAGGTACACGCCGCCGAGGGAGAACTGCTTCTTCCAGCGGGCTATCTCGCCGTCGACGCAGTCGAGCAGCAGGTAGAGCTGGACCATCACCACGCCGAGCACGGCGCCCGCCACGCCCGGCACCAGCAGTGCCGGGGCGGCGAGGACCCCGAAGACGGTCATCAGGTAGGTCAGCTGGTTGGGCGTGACCCTGGTGTTGACCAGGTAGCGGTCCACCCGCAGCGAGATCTCCCGCATGTAGAGGCGTCCCGCCCAGTGCTCGCCGCTGCGCCGGTCCTTCACTCCCGCGGGGTGGACGACGGGACGCAGTTCAGCTACCGATGGCCTTGACATAGTCGGCGTATGTGTCCTTGATCTGGTCGGTCTTCAGGTCGAGGTGTTCGAGGATCGTGTAGCGGCCGGGCCGGGTCTGCGGGGCGAACTCCACGACCCGGACGAACTCGTCCGTCGTGAAGCCGATCTCCTCCGGCAGCACGGGCAGCCCGTGGCGGCGCAGTACCTGCGCCATGTACGCGGACTCCTCGTGGGCCCCGCGCAGGTACATCGCGAAGGCGGCGCCCAGGCCGCACTGCTCGCCGTGGGCGGCCGCACGCCGGGGGAAGAGGAGGTCGAAGGCGTGGTTGATCTCATGGCACGCGCCGGAGGACGGGCGGGAGTCGCCGGACACCGACATGGCGATGCCGCTGAGGACCAGCGCCTCGGCCAGTACCTGGAGGAAACCGTTGTCACCGACGCCGCCGGGGTGGCGCAGCACGGCCTCGCCGGCCTGGCGCGCCATCGCCGCGGCAAGGCCGTCGATCTTCTCGCCCTTGACCCGGTTGGCCAGCTCCCAGTCCGCGATCGCCGAGATGTTGGACACGGCGTCACCGATGCCCGCGCGCACGAACCGCACCGGGGCCTCGCGGACGACGTCCAGGTCGATGACGACCGCGATGGGGTTCGGCACGCCGTAGGAGCCGCGGCCGGCGTCGTTGTCGAGGGTCGCCACCGGCGAGCACAGACCGTCGTGCGCGAGGTTCGTGGGCACGGCCACCAGCGGCAGGCCGACGCGCGCCGCGGCGAACTTGGCGCAGTCGATGATCTTGCCGCCGCCCAGGCCCACGACCGCGTCGTAGTGGCCGGCCTTCATCTCGCCGGCCAGCCGGATCGCGTCGTCGAGGGTGCCGCCCCCGACCTCGTACCAGCTGGCGCCGGGCAGGGCCGGGGCGAGCCGGTCGCGCAGCCTGGCCCCGGAGCCGCCGCTGACCGCGACCGCGAGCTTGCCCGAGTGCGAGATGCGCTCGTCCTCGAGCACGGAGGCCAGGTCGTCCAGGGCACCTGGGCGGATGTCCACGACGACCGGCGAGGGGATGAGCCTCGTCAGTACCGGCACGCGATCTCCCGTCCCCGGGCCAGGTCGTCGTGGTTGTCGATCTCGACCCACGGGACGTCGCCGATCGGCGCCACGTCGATCTTGAAGCCGCGGTTGACCAGCTCCTGGTAGCCGTGCTCGTAGAACTGCTGCGGGTCGGTCTCCCAGACCGTCCGCAGCGCGTCGGCGAGGTCGGCGGCGGCGTCGCCTTCGATGAGGGTGACGCCGATGTATTCGCCGGTCGCCTCGGACGGCTCCATCAGCTTGGTGATCTTCTGGACGCCCTTGCCGGGGTCCACGACGACCTTCATCTCCTCGTCGGCGAGGTTCTTCACCGTGTCGAGGGCGAGGATGATCTTCTTGCCGTCACCGCGGGCGGCGAGCAGCGTCTTCTCGACGGAGACCGGGTGCACGGTGTCGCCGTTGGCGAGGATCACGCCCTCCTTGAGGACGTCACGGCCGCACCACAGGGAGTAGGCGTTGTTCCACTCCTCGGCCTTGTCGTTGTCGATGAGGGTGAGCTTGAGACCGTACTTCTGTTCGAGGGCCGCCTTGCGCTCGTACACGGCCTCCTTGCGGTAGCCGACGATGATCGCGGCCTCGGTCAGACCGATCTCGGCGAAGTTGCCGAGTGTGAGGTCCAGGACCGTCGGGCCGTCCTCTATGCCCGCGGGCCCCACCGGCACCAGAGCCTTGGGCAGGGTGTCGGTGTAGGGGCGCAGACGCCGTCCGGCGCCGGCCGCCAGCACGAGGCCGATCATGCGGGTTCTCCTTCGTCGTGTACGGCGGGCGCGCCGGCCCGGTGAGCGGCCACCCAGAAGCGGATGCTCTCGGCGAGCACCATCAGGGCCACGTACCCGGCCAGGGCCGTGAGCGCGACCGTGAACTGTGCTGCGGTGAGCAGCGCGGCCAGCACCGTGACCAGCAGTGTCCGGCCTTCGTGTCCCCCGGTCGCGCGCACCAGCCAGCGCGGTGGCGCCCCGGCGTCGCCGCGGATGCGGTACACCGTGTCGTAGTGATGGTAGGCGACCGCGGCCACCAGCCCGAAAGCCGCGGGAAGCGCCTTGTTCACGTCCGCTTCGGCCGCCAGTACCAGGACGGTGCCGTACTCGGCGGCGCGGAAGATCGGGGGAACCAGCCAGTCGAGGGCGCCCTTGAGGGGGCGGGCGACGGCGATGGCCGAAGCCAGGGCGTAGCCGACGGCGCACAGAACGGTCTGCCAGCCGGCGCCCCACAGCAGGGCCGAGCCGACCACGAGCACGGCGCCCGCCAGGGCGAGGTAGGACGCCGCACGGTGCGACGTCCCGCGGGCCACGCGCAGCAGCAGTTCGGCGAGCGGCCCGCTGTCCGCCAGGTCGGCCAGCGCTCGCGCCGCCCGGTCGGTCCGCCGGGCCTTGCGCGTGAGCGAGCGCAGTACGCGGCCCGCGGTCGTGTAGGTCGCCGCGAACGCGGATCCGACGAGCAGCGCGTAGAAGGTGATACGGGGAGTGGTGGCCGCGGTCAGGACGGCGATCATCGCCCAGCGCTCACCGATCGGCAGGACGATCATCCGGCGCGCCCAGACCGTCCAGCCGACGGAGTCGAGGCGGTCCGAAAGGGCCGCGGTGGGGCTGGTGTTGGCGGCCGCGTCGTGGTTCGCCTCGTTGAAGGAGAAGTCGACCACGTGCCGGCAGGTCTGCAGCACCATGGCGCCGAGCGCGAGCGCCCAGACGTCGTCTCCGCCGCGGGCCGCGCCGAGGGCGAGGCCGGCGTAGTAGGCGTACTCCTTGGCGCGGTCGAAGGTGGCGTCGAGCCAGGCGCCGAGCGTCGAGTACTGCAGGGAGTAGCGGGCGAGCTGGCCGTCGGTGCAGTCGAGGACGAAAGAGAGGATGAGGAGGATGCCCGCGGCGACGAAGCCGCCGCGGGTGCCGGTGGCCGCGCAGCCCGCCGCGATCAGGGCGGTGAGCAGTGAGGCGGTGGTGACCTGGTTGGGAGTCAGTCCGCGGCGGGCGCACCAGCGGGCGATGTAGCGCGAGTACGGGCTGATGAAGTACGTGGTGAAGAAGCCGTCGCGGGCCTTGACGGCGCTACTCAGTCGCACGGCCTCGTCGTCGACGGCCAAGACCGCCTGGCGGGCCTCGTTGCGGGCCTGGGGGTCGGCGGGGACGACGGCGACCAGCGTGCCGAGTTCGGTGCGGTGCACGGGAACGCCGTCGGCGTCGAGGGCCTCGGTGATGCGCTCGGCGAGATCGCCGGTGACGACGGTCGCGTGGCCGGCCGCCGCGGAGTTCTCGCGGGCGAGGGCCCGCGTCAGCGCCTGACGGGCTGCGGGCTGGGCGGTGACGGCGCCCGGCAGCGCCGCGGCCGGGAAGCGGGGGTCGGTGAGGCCGAGCCGCAGCGCGTGCGGATGGCCCACGAACCGGGCGTCGACGATCGCGACCCGCTGGTTCGCCGGCACGGCGGCGAGGAGTGTCTCTGCGTCACCGGCGTCGGTGGCGACCCGCACGTCGAAGCCGAGGGACCGCAGATCGCCCTCGAGCGACGATCCGGGGACCGGCTGGCCGGTGAGGATGGCGGTCGACAGACGAACTCACTCCCTGAGTCCCGACGCGCGCGGGCGCCGGTCGTGTGTGTGGTGTGGGGCGCCCGGGACAGGGGCCGGACGGCATGTCGGCAGAGGCTATCGGATAGCTGGAAGCCGGTGTTCACCACCCGTTCACGGGACGATCAACCCGGTCTGGGCGGCCACTGCCGCGATCATCATCGGGGATCGGAGGGGCACGCCACAAACCACCGGATACAGATCGGGACATTCTCGACATCGGGGCCGCCGCTGCGCTTCGGCGGAGCCCATGTCCCCGTACCTGCCGCGGCGAGGACGGACCGACGCCGACCGGTGGTCGCCGGACGGGCATAGGGTGAGGTGCCATGACATGGCTGATCACCGGCGGGGCCGGGTATATCGGGGCGCACGTGGCACGGGCGATGGCCGCCGAGGGTGAGCGCGTCCTGGTCCTCGACGACCTCTCGGCCGGGGTGCCCGGACGGCTCCCCGAAAGTGTTCCGCTGGTCCAGGGCTCCGCGCGGGACGGCGAACTGCTGAAGCGGGTCTTCGCCGAGCACGCGGTGACGGGCGTGGTGCACCTCGCCGCGCGCAAGCAGGTCGGCGAGTCCGTGGCCCAGCCGACGCGCTACTACCTGGACAATGTGGGCGGCTTGGCGACGCTGCTGGACGCGGTCGCGGGCGCCGGGATCGGGCGGTTCGTGTTCTCCTCGTCCGCGGCCGTCTACGGCAACCCCGACACGGACCTCATCACGGAGGGCACGCCCTGCGCCCCGATGAGCCCGTACGGCGAGACGAAGCTCGCGGGCGAGTGGCTGGTGCGCGCCGCGGGCCGGGCACACGGCATCGCGACCGTGTGCCTGCGTTACTTCAACGTGGCGGGCGCGGCCCGGCCGGAACTCGCGGACACGGGCGTCTTCAACGTCGTACCCATGGTCTTCGACCGGCTGACCCGCGGCGAGGCCCCGAGGATCTTCGGCGACGACTATCCGACACCGGACGGGACCTGCGTCCGCGACTACATCCATGTCGCCGACCTCGCCGACGCACACCTCGCGGCGGCCCGGCGGCTGGCAGGGGGCGCGAGGGGTGATCTGACCGTCAACATCGGCCGCGGTGAAGGTGTTTCGGTGCGCGAACTGGTCACGATCATCGGCGAGGTGACCGGTGACCGTACGCCCGCAGTCGTGGAGCCGCGCCGCCCCGGCGACGCCCCGCGCGCGGTGGCGTCGTCCGCGCTGGCGGAGCGGGAGCTGGGCTGGCACGCCCGGCACGGGGTACGCGAGATGGTGGAGTCGGCCTGGCTCGGCTGGCGGTTGCACCACCCGGAGGCGGACCTCGGCTGACCGGGGCGACCGGTCGCGGTGATCGGCGGGGAGTCGACCTGGCGCAGTCGGCGGCTGCGCCACCGGGAGGCGAACCTCGGCTGACCGCGGCGGCCGGTCGCGGTGCCGGGCGGGAACCAGAGCCGGGACCCGGACCGGGGCCGGACACGCCGGCGGTGATCATTCCCCGCCGGGCGGACGGTTCCCCTCGGGTGACACCGGGAAACGATCAGGTATCCGGCCGCTTCCGGCGTCTGTTCCGTGAGGGCCGTACGGCCCGTCCCGACGGGCGGGGCGGGGACATGCGGGAAGTCGCGAAGTGCCGGGAGTGCCGGATTCGTACGGCAGACTTGGGCTGGACAACCGATGCGAAGGATGGGTATGCCGATCACACCTGCCACCGCGACGCACCGTTCGTCGAACGGCACCGCTGACGCGATCTTGCTGGAGCTGGTCGACGAGGACGGCACCACGATCGGCACGGCGGAGAAGCTCGCCGCCCATCAGCCGCCGGGGCAGCTGCACCGGGCGTTCTCGGTATTCCTGTTCGACGACCGCGGCCGGCTGCTGCTCCAGCAGCGGGCCCTGGGCAAGTACCACTCCCCCGGCGTCTGGTCGAACACCTGCTGCGGCCACCCCTACCCGGGCGAGGCGCCGTTCGCCGCGGCGGCCCGGCGGACACACGAGGAGCTGGGGGTCTCCCCGTCGCTGCTCGCCGAGGCGGGCACGGTGCGCTACAACCACCCGGACCCGGACTCGGGTCTGGTGGAGCAGGAGTACAACCATCTCTTCGTCGGTCTGGTGCAGTCCGCCGTGCGCCCGGACCCGGAGGAGGTCGGGGCGACGGCCTTCGTGACCGCCGAGGAGCTGGCGGAGCGGCACGCGAGGGACACGTTCTCGTCGTGGTTCATGACGGTCCTGGACGCGGCGCGGCCGGCGGTCAGGGAGCTGACGGGCCCGTCCGCGGGCTGGTGACCCCGGGGTCCGTCCGGTCCACGCGGCCGGACGGACTCAGCCGATCCCCACGGGCTTGAGCGGCAGGGCGGCCCAGATCACCTTGCCGCCACTCGCCGTGTGCTCCACGTCGCACACTCCGCCCGCCTCACGGGTGATCTCGCGGACCAGGAGCAGACCGCGGCCGCCGGTGCGGCCGTGATCGGCCTCCAGGGCGCTCGGACGGTAGGGGTGGTCGTCCGCCACGGCCACCCGCACCCACTCGGGTCCGACCGCGATCTCCACCGCCAGCATCGGCGACAGCAGCGCCGCGTGCCGGACGGCGTTGGTGACCAGTTCTGAGACGATCAGCAGCAGAGCCTGCACGGTGTCGTCCGAGACGGGCACGCCCTGGCGGGCGAGCAGGTCCCGTACGGCGTGCCGGGCCTGCGGCACCGAGGCGTCCACGGCGGCGGCGGTGAACCTCCACACGCCCTCGTACGGCAGCGGTCCCGTCGGTCTGCCGCCGCCCGTCCCGTTCCCGCCGCCCGCAGGGCGCGGGCCGTACCCTCGCCCTCGGTTCTCCATCGTCCGCTCGCCGCCCTTGCGCTCGATCGTCACCACATGTCGAGTGTTGGGAATGTGCTGGTCCGTACCGGAAGACTGAACACAAGTCAGCCGGTATCGACGGCATCTGACCGTTGGCGTATGACGCCGTCAGTTGTGTGACCACTCCGTACCGCCGTTGCGCCGACTTCGGAACTCTTCGGGTTGTACGGGTTTGCCCCTGGCTCTCCCCGCCCGTCCCCCCGCCCCTTCTTGATCGGGAGTGCGGGGGGTGCGGATACCATCCGGCCCATGGATCCGCAGCTGCTGCACAGCGTCACCGACGGGGTCGCGACCGTCGTCATCCACCACCCGGCCAGGCGCAACGCCATGACGGCCGGCATGTGGCGGGCGCTGCCACCGCTGCTCGCGGACCTGGCCGCCGAGCCTGCGGTCCGGGCGCTGGTGCTCACCGGGGAGGGCGGAACGTTCTGCGCGGGCGCCGACATCTCCACGCTGCGGAAGTCACCGGATACGGCCCAGGCCCTGGCCGTGGAGGCCGAGGAGGCGCTGGCCGCCTTCCCGAAGCCGACGCTGGCGGCGATCCGCGGTCACTGCGTGGGCGGCGGGTCGCAGCTCGCCGCGGCCTGTGACCTCCGGTTCGCCGAGGAGGGCGCGCTGTTCGGGGTGACGCCGGCCAAGCTGGGCATCGTCTACCCCGCCTCCGCCACCCGCCGGCTGGTGGCCCTGGCGGGTCCCGGCACGACCAAGTACCTGCTGTTCTCGGGAGAGTTGATCGACGCGGAGCGGGCGCTGCGGACGGGTCTGGTCGACGAGGTGCTGCCGGAGGGGGAACTGGGCAAGCGTGTGGCGGACTTCACTCGCGTACTGGTCGCCCGCTCGCAGTTGACACAAGCCGCCGCCAAGGAGTTCACGAACGGCCGGACCGACCGGGACGCGTACTGGGCCGAGCAGGCGCGCGGCAGCGGCGACACCGCGGAGGGCGTCGCCGCTTTCCTGGAGCGCAGGACCCCGCGGTTCACCTGGTCCGCGCCGGGATGAGGCGGCGCCCGGCGCGGGACTCCTCGACGAGGTGAGCGGACGCCGTGCCATCGGGCGCCCCTCCGTTCCCAACGTACCAACCAGTCGGTAATCTGCCGGGCATGACCTCTCCTCTGCCCGAGCGCGCCGGCCGGCGCTGCCACAACGTGATCAATCCGCTGCACTCGACGCACTACTTCTCCCCGGACCTGAAACGGGAACTGACCGCCGTGGGCGTCACCGACCAGCGGGCCGCCTACTTCGCGGTGCGGGCAGCCGCCCTGGGCCCGGTGGGCGCGGGCGTCGTGACGGCGACGTTCTCCAACTTCCGGCCCGGACTGGTGGCGCGGCACGTCCCCGCCGTGTGGGAGACGGCCTCCCCCGAGGTGGTGCTGGCGGCACGCCTGCGCGCCGTCGACGCGACGCTGCGGAGGCTGCTCGGCGAGGAGGCCGTCGCCTCCAAGGAGATGGCCGAGGCGGCCGAACTCGCGCTGCGCGCGGCCGAGGCGTGTACTCCGCACGCGCGCCCCCTGTACGCCGCCCACGCCGATCTGCCCGTGCCCGACGAGCCGCACCTGGCGTTCTGGCACGCGGCCACCCTGCTGCGCGAGCACCGCGGCGACGGCCATCTCGCGGTGCTGCTGCACGCGGAGCTCGACCCGCTGGAGGCGCTGGCGAGCCACACCGCGACCGGCAAGGGCATAGCCCCGAAGTGGGCCCTGGCCACCCGCGGCTGGAGCAGTGAGGACTGGGACGCGGCGACCGCACGGCTGCGCGAGCGGGGCCTGCTCGACGCGGAGGGCGAGCTGACCGAGAAGGGTGCCGCGCTGCGCGCGCGGATCGAGGAGGAGACGGACCTCCTCGACCGGGCCCCGTACGAGCATCTCGGCGCCGCGGGCGTCGAGCGGCTCACGGCACTGGCGGGCGAGCTTCTGACCAGGGCGCTCGCGGCCGGCGCCTTCCCCGAGGGCCTGATCGGGAAGAGCTGAGGCAACCGGACGTCGTCCCGGCAGCGCGCCGGGGGGACGAAGGCAGAGACCCGTGTTCCGTGCGATCGCAGACGTACGGCGCCAGATCGGCGGCGCCTGTCGCCGCGGTCGTGACCCTGCCATGCCGGGCCGTCGCCCGGCTGCTGGGCGGGGCTTCGGCCCCGACACGGCGTGGCGCCCGCCCGGTCTGAGGGGCCCGTCCCACACGGCCGCGGGGTTCCGCGACCGCCCCGTGTCGCCCCGACACCCGCCCTGCCCCCCGGTTGTCGGTGCCACCTGCCACAATTGCCGCGCAACCTCAGTGGAGAAGGCGGTACGGGATCGTGACGACACCCCTCGTAGGGTCCATCGAAGGCAGGATCGCCGAGGAGCTCGGCGTACGGGAGCGGCAGGTGAGGGCCGCGGTCGAACTGCTCGACGGCGGTTCGACGGTGCCCTTCATCGCCCGCTACCGCAAGGAAGCGACCGAGATGCTCGACGACGCGCAGCTGCGCACGATCGAGGAGCGGCTGCGCTATCTGCGGGAGCTGGAGGAGCGGCGCACGGCGATCCTGGAGTCGGTGCGCGAGCAGGGCAAGCTGACCGAGGAGCTTCAGGCGCAGATCCGGGGCGCCGAGACCAAGGCGCGCCTGGAGGACATCTACCTGCCGTTCAAGCCGAAGCGGCGCACGAAGGCGCAGATCGCGCGCGAGGCCGGTCTTCAGCCGCTGGCCGAGGGCCTGCTCGGCGACCCCACGGTGGAACCTCTCGCCGCGGCCGCCGCCTTCGTCGACCCGGACAAGGGGGTGGCCGATCCGCAGGCCGCGCTCGACGGCGCCCGGGCGATCCTGACGGAGCGGTTCTCCGAGGACGCCGACCTCATCGGCGAGCTGCGCGAGCGGATGTGGGTGCGCGGGCGTCTCGCCGCCAAGGTGCGGGAGGGCAAGGAGGAGGCGGGCGCGAAGTTCGCCGACTACTTCGACTTCGCCGAGCCGTTCACCGAGCTGCCCTCGCACCGGATCCTCGCCATGCTGCGCGGCGAGAAGGAGGAGGTGCTCGACCTGGTCCTGGAGCCGGAGGAGCCCACGGACGGCCCGTCGTCGTACGAGGGGACAGTGGCGCACCGCTTCGGGATCGCCGACCGCGGCCGCCCCGCGGACAAGTGGCTGGCGGACACCGTCCGCTGGGCCTGGCGCACCCGCATCCTCGTGCACCTCGGCATCGACCTGCGGCTGCGTCTGCGGACGGCCGCCGAGGACGAGGCGGTGGCGGTGTTCGCGGCGAACCTGCGGGACCTGCTGCTCGCCGCCCCGGCCGGCACCCGCGCGACGCTGGGCCTGGACCCCGGTTTCCGCACAGGCGTGAAGGTGGCCGTGGTGGACGCGACCGGCAAGGTGGTGGCCACGGACGTCATCTACCCGCACGTGCCGGCCAACAAGTGGGACGAGGCGATCGCCAAGCTGGCGCGCCTCGCCCGGGAGCACGCGGTCGAGCTGGTCGCGATCGGCAACGGCACGGCGTCCCGCGAGACCGACAAGCTCGCCGGTGAACTCATCGCGAGGCATCCGGAGCTGAAGCTCACCAAGGTGATGGTCTCGGAGGCGGGTGCGTCGGTGTACTCGGCGTCGGCGTTCGCCTCGCAGGAGCTGCCCGACATGGACGTGTCGCTGCGCGGCGCGGTGTCCATCGCCCGCCGCCTCCAGGACCCGCTCGCCGAGCTGGTGAAGATCGACCCGAAGTCCATCGGCGTCGGCCAGTACCAGCACGACCTGTCCGAGGTGAAGCTGTCGCGCTCGCTGGACGCGGTGGTCGAGGACTGTGTGAACGGCGTGGGTGTGGACGTCAACACGGCGTCGGCCCCGCTCCTCGCCCGGGTCTCCGGCATCTCCTCGGGACTCGCGGAGAACATCGTGGCGCACCGTGACGCCAACGGCCCGTTCACGTCCCGCGCGGAGCTGAAGAACGTGGCACGACTCGGGCCGAAGGCGTACGAGCAGTGTGCGGGCTTCCTGCGGATCCGGGGCGGCGACGATCCGCTGGACGCGTCCAGCGTGCACCCGGAGGCATACCCGGTGGTCCGGCGCATGGTGAAGACCACGGGCCAGGAGGTGGCCTCCCTCATCGGCAACACGTCGGTGCTGCGCTCCCTGCGGCCGGCCGACTTCGTGGACGAGACGTTCGGTCTGCCGACGGTGACCGACATCCTGAAGGAGCTGGAGAAGCCTGGGCGCGACCCCCGCCCCGCGTTCAGGACCGCGACCTTCAAGGAGGGTGTCGAGAAGATCTCCGACCTGTCGTCCGGGATGATCCTGGAGGGCGTCGTCACGAACGTCGCCGCCTTCGGGGCGTTCGTGGACGTCGGTGTCCACCAGGACGGCCTGGTGCATGTGTCCGCGATGTCGAAGACGTTCGTCAAGGACCCGCGGGACGTGGTGAAGCCGGGTGACATCGTCAAGGTGAAGGTGCTGGACGTCGACATTCCGCGCAAGCGGATCTCGCTGACGCTGCGGCTGGACGACGAGGCCGCCGCACAGGGCCAGCGCGGTGGACGGCCGCCCCAGCAGCGGCAGGGTCAGGGACAGCGGCAGGGTCAGGGACAGCGGCAGGGGCGCGGCGGTGGCCGCGGCTCGCGTCAGGCGCCCCCGCCGACCAACAGCGCGATGGCCGACGCGCTGCGCCGCGCGGGTCTGCTCGGCCAGAAGCCCGGCCGCCGCTGAGGCAACCGCGGTCCGGGTCCGGCGGCACGCTGCGGCCGGGCCCGGGTCCGGCCGCAGCGTGCCGCCGGGGAAGCCGGGCCGGGCACCCGCTCACCCCTGCCCGCTCCCCCGCGCCCGGTCACCCGGCTTCGCTCACCTTGCCGTCGGCCACCTCCAGCCGGCGGCTCACCCGTACCGCGTCCAGCATCCGGCGGTCGTGGGTGACCAGGAGCAGCGTGCCCTCGTAGGAGTCCAGGGCCGACTCCAGCTGTTCGATGGCCGGAAGGTCGAGGTGGTTGGTCGGCTCGTCCAGGACCAGGAGGTTCACGCCCCTGCCCTGCAGCAGCGCCAGGGCGGCCCTCGTCCGTTCGCCGGGCGAGAGGGTCGCCGCCGGGCGCAGGACGTGGTCCGTCTTCAGGCCGAACTTGGCGAGCAGCGTGCGCACGTCGACCGGCTCCGTGTCGGGGACCGCCGCGCGGAACGCGTCCAGCAGGGGCTCCGGGCCGTGGAACAGCCCACGCGCCTGGTCCACCTCGCCGGCCAGGACGCCCGAGCCGAGGGCGGCGTGGCCCGCGTCCAGCGGGACACGGCCCAGCAGCGCGCCGAGCAGGGTCGACTTGCCGACTCCGTTCGCGCCCGTCACCGCGACCCGGTCCGCCCAGTCGATCTGCAGCGTCACCGGCCCGAACGTGAAGCCGCCGCGCCGCACCTCGGCGTCCCGCAGACTCGCGACGACCGCACCCGAGCGGGGGGCGGCCGCGATCTCCATGCGCAGTTCCCACTCCTTGCGGGGTTCCTCGACGACCTCCAGTCGCTCGATCATGCGCTGGGTCTGCCGGGCCTTCGCGGCCTGCTTCTCGCTGGCCTCGCTGCGGAACTTGCGGCCGATCTTGTCGTTGTCACTGCCCGCCTTGCGCCGCGCGTTCCGCACGCCCTTGTCCATCCAGGCCCGCTGCGTCCGGGCCCGCTCCTGGAGGGCGGCCTTCTTGTCGGCGTACTCCTCGTAGTCTTCGCGGGCGTGCCGACGGGACCTCTCGCGCTCCTCCAGGTAGGCCGCGTATCCGCCGCCGTAGAGGTTGATCTGCCGCTGCGCCAGGTCGAGTTCGAGGACCTTGGTGACCGTGCGGGTGAGGAACTCGCGGTCATGGCTGACGACGACCGTCCCGGTCCGCAGTCCGCCGACGAAGCGCTCCAGCCGTTCCAGCCCGCCCAGGTCCAGGTCGTTGGTCGGCTCGTCGAGCAGGAAGACGTCGTAGCGGGACAGCAGCAGCGAGGCCAGTCCTGCGCGGGCCGCCTGACCGCCGGACAGGGATGTCATCGGCTGGTCCAGGCCGACGGTCAGACCGAGCGAGCCGACGACGTCCTCGGCGCGCTCGTCCAGGTCGGCGCCGCCGAGACCGAGCCAGCGCTCCAGGCTCAGCGCGTACGCGTCGTCGGCACCCGGTCTCCCGTCGACGAGCCCCTGCGTGGCCTCGTCCAACACGCGCTGGGCCTGCGCCACGCCCGTGCGGCGCGCCAGGAACTCCCGCACCGTCTCGCCCGGCCGCCGTTCCGGCTCCTGCGGCAGGTGCCCGACCGTCGCGGTGGGCGGGGACAGCAGCAGCTCCCCCTGCTCCGGGGCGAGCAGCCCGGCGAGGATCCGCAGCAGGGTGGACTTGCCGGCTCCATTGGCACCGACGAGCCCGATCACGTCACCGGGCGCGACGACGAGGTCGAGCCCGGAGAAGAGCGAGCGGTCGCCGTGCCCGGCGGCGAGGTTCTTGGCGACGAGGGTGGCAGTCATCAGACGCCGATCCTAACGAGCGCGTCGCGGGGCCGGCGGACGGGACGGGCCCGCCGGGTGCTCAGCCCGCCACCGCGGCCACCAGCACGCTCCCCGAGGTCCTGACCACCACGAAGGAGGCCCCTTTCGCCGTCCCGGGACCGAGGACGACTCGATGGCGGCCCGGCCCCGGCACCGCGTCGAGGACCTCCTGGGCGTGGACGCCGTGCAGGCGGCCTTGACGGTAGGTGGTGACGCGGCCCCGGCATGTGGAGGTGACCTCGACGTCCGCCTGACCGCCGGCGGCGGCGGCGGTCAGGCGGGTGAGGCGGTGCTGCTGCCCGGGGCTGCCGTCCGGGGCGTGCTCGATCCGGGCGACCAGGAGCGGAACGATCGGCGCGAGCCCGCCGGCATACGCCACGTCGACGCAGGCGTCCGCGCAGCCCCACCGTACTGCGGCACGTTCCCGCTCGCCGGCCACCCGGCCGAAGACCAGCGCGCCGTGGCCGCGCAGTTCGCCGGCGGGCACGTCCGTGGCGTCCTGCGCGATCTCCGCCCCGATGCCGATGGTGCGCAGTGCGGCGGCGAGCCGGGCGAGGACGGCGACGCGCGCGCCGAGCAGCAGGATCCGGCGCCGCCGGGCCGAACCGCCGTCGAGCAGTGCGTCGAGGGCGCGGCGGTACTCCTCACCCCGGAAGCGGAACGGCCTCGTTCCGTCGTAGCCGTTGAGCTCCAGGTCCTCCCGCTGGCCGGTCTGCCGGGCGAAGTCCCGCCACACGACATCGTCGCCGTCCCGCTGGACGACCGCGGTGACGGCCCCGCAAGCCGGGTCCTGGCACTCCGGGCAGCCGTGGATGACGCAGCGGCCGCCCGCCGGCGGGGCGTCGGCCTCCAGCAGGAGTCCGCGCACCTGCGCGGTGAAGATCCCGGGGGCATGTCGGAGGCGAGCGGGGACACCGCGTCCGGGGCGGAGAGCCGGAACAGCGGCGAGCGCCCGTCGACGACGAAGTCCACGAAGTCCCGGTGCAGCCGGACGTCACCGTCGGTGAGGAGACCGCCGGCACGCATCGCCGGTGCCAGGCCGAAGGTCGCGTACGCGTCAGACATCCCGTGAGTATCCCCACACCGACAGTGATATGAGCACGGCAGCCCGCATTCCGCTACCGTCCCCGCGTGGAGAGAGATCAGAGCGGTGATGTGATCGTGGTGGGCGGCGGCGTCATCGGGCTGACGACGGCGATCGTCCTGGCGGAGAGCGGCCGGCGCGTGCGGGTGTGGACGCGTGAGCCCGCCGAGCGGACGACCTCGGCGGTCGCGGGCGCGGTGTGGTGGCCCTACCGGATCGAACCGGAGTCCCTGGTGGGTGCATGGGCCCTGGACTCCCTCGTCGTGTACGGGGAACTGGCGCTGCGGCCCGAGGAGACGGGCGTACGCATGGTCGAGGGCGTACACGGGGAGACGCGGCTGGACGGCCTCGGGCCGTGGGCCTCGGGCGTCGAGGGACTCAGGCCGTCGACGGACGCCGAGTACGCCGGGACCGGTCTGTGGGCCCGACTGCCCCTCATCGACATGGGCAGGCATCTGCCGTGGCTGCGCGAGCGGCTGCTGCGGGCCGGCGGGCGGGTCGAGGAGCGGGCCGTCGCGAACCTGGCGGAACCGGCAGCGGAGGCGCCCGTTGTGGTCAACTGCACGGGCCTGGGCGCCCGCGAACTGGTACCGGACCCGCGGCTGCGCCCGGTGCGCGGCCAGCTCGTCGTGGTGGAGAACCCCGGGATCACCACCTGGCTGACGTCGGTGGACCACACGGCCGACGTGAGCACGTACTTCTTCCCGCAGCCCGACGGGCTCATCCTGGGCGGCACCGCCGAGGAGGACGCCTGGTCCCTGACGCCCGATCCGCGGACGGCAGCGGAGATCGTGGCGCGGTGCGCCGCGGTGCGGCCGGAGATAGCCGGCGCCCGGGTCCTGGATCACCGGGTGGGGCTGCGGCCGGCCCGGGACGCCGTCCGGCTGGAGCGGGAACCGCTGGCCGGCGGCGGAGTGCTGGTGCACAACTACGGACACGGCGGCGCGGGCGTCACGGTGGCCTGGGGCTGCGCGCGCGAGGCGGCGGGGCTGGCACGCCCGGGCGCCTGAGCGGCACCCGCCTCGGGGAACCCGGCGGACGGTGTGCCGGGTCCCACCGTCGCGGCGGGTGGTCCCCGGTCCGGTGGAGGCGGGCCCTGCGGTGGCGCGGGCGAACGCGGCGGCCCCTCCGGCGAACGGCACCCGGGCCGGCGGTCAGGTGGGGGTGCCCGGCGGAGATGCCGCCGTCGGTCCGGGTGGCCCCGGCCACGCCGGGCACCGCCGGACGGCCGCTCCCGTGACGGCCGGATGGCGATCGTGGGACGGCGGTGGCCATGGACACGCCGGGGGTCACCGGGTCTGAATGGGCTCCGAACGGACCTCGTGCTCCTACGACTTGGAGTTCTCGTGCATCGCAGACTCATCGCCCCGGGCGCGCTCGCGGCGGCTTCCCTGCTGCTGGCGGTCCCGGCATCGGCCGCCGCCTACCAGCCCGGCGCTCCGGGTATCGGCGATCCCTACTACCCGTACTACGGCAACGGCGGATACGACGTCTCGCACTACGACCTGCGGCTGAAGTACCAGCCGCGGACGGACGAACTGGAAGGCACGGCAACCGTCCTGGCCACCACCACGCAGGATCTGTCCCGCTTCGACCTGGACTTCCTGCTGGACGTCAGCGAGGTGCGGGTGAACGGCGCGAAGGCGGCCTTCGCCACGTCCGGCCAGCACGAACTGGAGATCACCCCCGCCGCCCCGCTGCGGAAGGGCACGCCGGTCACCGTCGTGGTCCGCTACCGGGGGGTTCCCTCCACGAAGAGCGCATACGGCTTCACCACCTGGCACCGCACCCCGGACGGCGCGGTCGCGGCGGACGAGCCCGAGGCTGCCTGGTGGTGGTTCCCGAGCAACGACCACCCGAGCGACAAGGCGACCTACGACGTGTCGGTGACCGTGCCGGACGGCACCCAGGCGATCTCCAACGGCACACTGCAGTCCACGAGTTCCAGGCTCGGCTGGACCCGCTACACCTGGCGGTCCCGCGCACCGCAGGCGACGTATCTCGCCACGCTCGCGATCGGGAGGTTCGACGTCACGACCGGTAGGTCGGAGGGCGGCGTGCCGGTCGTCAACGCCTACAGCAGGAACCTCGGCGACAACGACGGGGCCGCGCGGGCGAGCGTGGAGCGGACCGGGGAACTCGTCGACTGGCTGACCGGATACTTCGGGCCGTACCCCTTCGACTCGGTCGGCGGGTACGTGCCCGACACCACCACCGGGTACGCCCTGGAGACCCAGACCCGCGTCTACTACAGCCCGAGGCAGTTCGCGAACGGCTCCAACACGTCCGTCGTCGTGCACGAGCTGGCACACCAGTGGTACGGCGACGACGTGTCACTCAAGGGATGGAGGGACATCTGGATCAACGAGGGCTTCGCCCGCTACGCGCAATGGCTGTGGTCCGAGCACGAGGGCGAGGGCACCACGCAGGAACTGGCCGACTACGTGTACGCCTCGCACCCGGCGGACGATCCGTTCTGGACGGTCGCGCCGGGTGACCCGGGACCCGACAACCAGTTCGACATCGCGGTCTACGACCGGGGTGCGCTCGCCGTCCAGGCCCTGCGCAACGAGGTCGGCGACGATGCGTTCTTCGCCATCCTGAAGGGCTGGCCCAAGGAGCACGCGTACGGCAACGCCTCGGTCGCGGACTTCCGGGCGTACGCCGAGAAGGTGTCCGGGAAGCCGCTGGACGCGCTCTTCGACACCTGGCTGTTCCAGCCGTCCAAGCCCGCCGTGTCCGCGGCCCGTACCGTGTCCCTCGCAAGGACGTCGGCCACCGTGCCACAGCCGAAGTCCTGGAAGGAGATCGCGGCGACGAACGGCGTGCACGGGGGCTGACCCCTCCGGGACGGGGCGGCCCGGGGCGGGCTTGCGCGCCGCAGCGCGTTAGGGTCCCGGTCGCTGCCGCCCGGGCGAGCAGGTCCTCGCGGCCGGTCGCGGCCGTCCCCGTGGACGGCACCGTGCAGGCGTACGCCGCGGCCCCCGCGCCGTAAAGGGCGCAGCGCAGCGGTGGCTCACCGCGCAGGCGGCCGGAGAGAGACCGGCGGCGAGGGCGTCGCCCGCCCCATGGGAGCCCACCACCGGGGCGGGCGGCGTCACGGGCAGCGCACGGGCCAGCCCACCGCCGGCCAGAAGGCACGCACCCGGCGTCGGCCGTGGCGACGACCGTCCGGGCCCGGCCCCGCCCAGCGGTGCGGCGCATGGTGCGCGCCGGGCCGGCCGGCGGCACCGGCGCGGACAGAAGACGACGCACCGATCTCACACAGCTCGGACAGCGCGTGCGCGTACGGGCGGGTGATGGCGACGTGGACGTGGTGGCTCGCGCCGCCCGGCGCCCGGACCGCCGGCTCGGGCGGCGGGTCCGTCTCGTGGGAGCGGGTCGCGTCGTGGAGGGACAGCCGTCTGCCGTCCTGGTCGACGAGGTCCACGGCCCGCCTGGTGCCGGCGGGCTGCGGCACCGCGGTGAACGGGATGCCGCGGTCGGGGTGCAGCGCGCGGGATGTGAGGCGTGCCGTTGAGGTTTCACAGTACTGGTGAGACAGCGATACTGCTGCACATGACGACCGAGACCGAGGAGCCGACGCTCACCGTCGACGAGCTGGCCGCGCGGGCCGGCGTCACGGTCCGCACCGTCCGCTTCTACAGCAGCAGGGGGCTGCTCCCGCCGCCCGTGATCGGCCCCCGGCGCGTGGGCCACTACGGGCCCGAGCACCTGGCCCGGCTGGCGCTCATCGAGGAACTGCAGCACCAGGGCATGACGCTGGCCGCGATCGAACGCTATCTGCAGCAGTTGCCGGCGGACCTGAGCGCCCGGGACCTCGCCCTGCACCGCGCCGTCGTGGCGTCCTGGGCTCCGGACGCGGTGGAGACCATGACGCGCGAGGAGCTGGAGCGGCGCGCGGGGCGGCCGCTTCGGGAGGAGGACCTGGAGCGGCTCGGGGCGATGGACGTGGTGGCGCCGCACGAGGGGGCGTTCCGAGTGGATCCGGGCCTGCTGCGGCTCGGCGTCCAGCTCCTCGACGTGCCCCTCGCCCTGGAGTCGATCCTCGCCGCCCGCCGCGTCCTCATCGAACACTCGCGTGCGGCGGCCCGCGAGTTGTCACAGCTGTTCCGGGACGCGGTCGCAGAACGTGACGCCACAGCCGTGAAGTCCCTGTCCGCGCACATGCATCCGCTGGTGGTCCAGGCCCTGCTCACCGCCTTCCAGCGCTCCTTGAAGCAGGAGCTGCGGGAGTGGCTGACGGACGCACGGCCCGCACCGGAGTCCTGACCCGGGAGGGTACCCGCAGAGGCCCAGGGGGAGCCCGCTGCGGGTACCCGCGGAACGCCTCAGCGCGCGTCGGTGAACCGTTCGCCCTTCTCCGCCTTCTCCACCAGCAGCGCGGGCGGGGTGAACCGCTCGCCGTACCGCTCGGCCAGTTCCCGCGCGCGGGCCGTGAACCCGGGAAGGCCGCCGTCGTAGCCGTTGATGTACTGCAGGACGCCGCCGGTCCAGCCCGGGAAGCCGATCCCGAAGATGGAGCCGATGTTGGCGTCGGCGACGGACGTCAGCACGCCCTCCTCCAGCAGCCGGACGGTGTCCAGCGCCTCGGAGAACAGCATGCGCTCCTGCATGTCCTCGAAGGGGATCTCGTGGCCCGGCTTGGTGAAGTGTTCGCGCAGGCCCGGCCACAGCCGCCCGCGCTTGCCGTCCTCGCCGTACTCGTAGAAGCCCGCGCCGCCGCTGCGTCCTGTGCGGCCGAACTCGTCGACCATGCGGTCGATGACGGCCTCGGCCGGATGCGGGGTCCAGGTGCCGCCCGCCTCCTCGACGGCCCGCCTGGTCTCGTTGCGGATCTTGCGGGGAAGTGTGAGGGTCAGCTCGTCCATGAGGGAGAGCACCTTGGCGGGGTAGCCCGCCTGGGCGGCCGCCTGCTCCACGGACGCGGGCTCGATGCCCTCGCCCACCATCGCGACACCCTCGTTGATGAAGTGGCCGATGACCCGCGAGGTGAAGAAGCCGCGCGAGTCGTTGACGACGATCGGCGTCTTGTTGATCTGCCGGACCAGGTCGAAGGCGCGCGCCAGTGCCTCGTCTCCGGTCCGCTCCCCCTTGATGATCTCGACGAGCGGCATCTTGTCGACAGGCGAGAAGAAGTGCAGGCCGATGAAGTCGGGCTCCCGCTCCACGCCCTCGGCAAGCGCGCTGATCGGCAGGGTGGAGGTGTTGGAGCACAGCAGCGCGTCGGGCTCGACGATGTGCTCGATCTCCTGGAAGACCTTGTGCTTGAGCGCCGGGTCCTCGAAGACGGCCTCGATCACGGCGTCGCAGCCCGCGAGGTCGGCGGCCTCGGCGGTGGGGGTGATGCGGGCGAGCAGCGCGTCCGCCTTGTCCTGGGTCGTACGCCCCCTCGCGACCGCCTTGGCGCACAGCTCCTCGGAGTAGCCCTTGCCCTTGGCTGCCGCCTCGGGAGAGACGTCCTTGAGGACGACGTCGATGCCCGCGCGGGCGCACGAGTAGGCGATGCCCGCACCCATCATCCCGGCGCCGAGGACGGCGACCCTGCGGACCTGGCGCGGCTCGATGCCCCCCGGACGGTTGGCACCGGAGTTGACGGCCTGGAGGTCGAAGAAGAACGCCTGGATCATGTTCTTCGCCGTCTGGCCGGTGACCAGCTCGGTGAAGTAGCGGGCCTCGATGGTCAGGGCGGTCTCGAAGTCGACCTGGGAGCCCTCCACGGCCGCCGCGAGGATGTTGCGCGGGGCCGGGTAGGGGGCGCCGCCCAGTTGCTTCCTCAGGTTGGCCGGGAAGGCGGGCAGGTTGGCGGCGAACTTCGGGTTGGACGGTGTACCGCCCGGAATCCTGTAGCCCGGCTTGTCCCAGGGCTGCTGCGAGACGGGGTTGGCGTCGATGAAGGCGCGGGCCTTGTCCAGCATCTCCTCGCGGGTGGCGGCCACCTCGTGCACGAGACCGTTCTCCAGGGCGCGTCGCGGCGAGTACTGGGTGCCCTGGAGCAGCACCTTCAGCAGGGCGTCCGCGATGCCCATCAGGCGCACGGTGCGGGTGACGCCGCCGCCCGCCGGGAGCAGGCCGAGCGTGACCTCCGGGAGGCCGATCTTGGAGCCGGGGGCGTCGAGGGCGACACGGTGGTGGGAGGCGAGCGCGATCTCGTAGCCGCCGCCCAGGGCCGCGCCGTTGATGGCGGCGACGACCGGCTTGCCGAGCGTCTCGATGCGGCGCAGGGAGTTCTTGATCGCCACACCCGTCTCGAACGCCTGCTGGGCGTCCTCGGGGCCGGCCTTCATCATGTCCTTCAGGTCTCCGCCCGCGAAGAACGTCTTCTTGGCGGAGGTGTAGATGACGCCGCGGATCGAGTCCTTCTCGGCCTCGGCGCGCTCGGCGATCGCGGCGATGGACTCCTTGAACGCCTGGTTCATGGTGTTCGCGGACTGGTTGGGGTCGTCGAGGACCAGGGTGACGATGCCGGTGTCGTCCTGCTCCCAGCGGATGGTGGTGGACTCAGTGCTCATCAGGGGTGCTCCGTAGGAATCCGTTGGGGAAGGTCAGAGGCGCTCGACGACGGTGGCGATGCCCATGCCGCCGCCCACGCACAGCGTGGCCAGCCCGTACCGCTTGTCCTGCCGCTCCAGTTCGTCCACCAGGGTGCCGAGGATCATCGCGCCGGTCGCGCCCAGCGGGTGCCCCAGGGCGATGGCGCCGCCGTTGACGTTGATCTTGTCCAGCGGCAGCCCCATGTCCTTCGCGAAGCGCAGGACGACCGCGGCGAACGCCTCGTTGATCTCGACCAGGTCGATGTCGTCGATCGTCAGCCCGGCCTTGGCGAGCGCCTTGCGCGTCGCGGGGGCCGGTCCGGTCAGCATGATGGTCGGCTCGGAGCCGGACACCGCGCCCGCCACGATCCGGGCCCGCGGCCGCAGCCCGTAGCGCTCGCCGACCTCCTTGGAGCCGATGGCGACGAGCGACGCGCCGTCGACGATGCCGGAGGAGTTGCCCGCGTGGTGCACATGGTCGATCTGCTCGACCCAGTGGTACTTCTGCAGCGCCACGGCGTCGAAGCCGCCCAGGTCGCCGATGTCCGCGAAGGACGGCTTGAGCTTGCCGAGCGAGTCGGCGGTCGTGCCGGGCCGCATGTGCTCGTCGTGGTCCAGGACGACGAGTCCGCTGCGGTCCTTCACAGGGACCACGGACTTCTCGAAGCGGCCTTCCTTCCAGGCGGTCGCGGCCCGCTCCTGGGACAGTGCCGCGTACTCGTCGACGTCCCTGCGGGAGAAGCCCTCGATCGTGGCGATCAGGTCGGCGCCGATGCCCTGCGGCACGAAGTTGGTGGCCATGTTGGTCATCGGGTCGGCGAACCAGGCGCCGCCGTCCGAGGCCATGGGGACTCGCGACATCGACTCGACACCGCCCGCGAGCACCAGGTCCTCCCAGCCCGAGCGGATCTTGGCGGCGGCCAGGTTGACCGCCTCCAGACCGGACGCGCAGAAGCGGTTCTCCTGGACGCCGGCCACCGTGTCGGGCAGGCCGGCGGCGATGGCGGCAATGCGGGCGATGTCGGAGCCCTGATCACCGACCGGCCCGACGACGCCGAGGACGATGTCGTCGATCGCGGCCGGGTCGAGGTCCGGGAAACGCCGCCGCATCTCGTGGATGAGTCCGACCACGAGGTCGATGGGCTTGGTGCCGTGCAGGGCGCCATTGGCCTTGCCGCGCCCGCGCGGGGTGCGGATCGCGTCGTACACGTACGCTTCGGTGCTCACGGGTAAGCCTTTCGGGGAGGGTCAGCCGAGCAGGGAACGACCGATGATCTCCTTCATGATCTCGGTGGTCCCGCCGTAGATGGTCTGGATGCGGCCGTCGGTGAAGGCCCTGGCGACACGGTGCTCCGTCATGTAGCCGTAGCCGCCGTGCAGTTGCAGGCAGCGGTCCGCGACCCGCTTCTGCAGTTCGGTCGCCCACCACTTGGCCATGGAGGCGTGTACGGCGTCCAGTTCGCCGTTGGTGTGGTCGGCGATGCAGCGGTCGAGGTAGGCGCGGGTGACGGCGCACTCGGTCGCCATCTCGGCTATCTCGAAACGGATGTGCTGGAGTCTGGCGAGGGGTCGTCCGAACGCCTCGCGCTCCTTGACGTACTCGGTGGTGATCTCCAGCAGGTGCTCGGCGGCGGCGATCCCGGCGACGGCGATGTTCAGCCGCTCCTGGGCGAGGTTCGTCATCAGGTGCACGAAGGCGCCGTTGAGCTCGCCCAGCAGGTTCTCCTTGGGCACGCGCACGTCATGGAAGAACAGCTCGGCCGTGTCCTGCGCCTTCTGGCCGATCTTGTCGAGGTTGCGGCCGCGTTCGAAGCCCTCCATGCCCCGCTCCACGACGAGCAGCGACAGCCCGTGCGCCCCGCCCTCGGGGGTCGTCCGGGCCACGACGACCACCAGGTCGGCGAGGATCCCGTTGGAGATGAAGGTCTTGGAGCCGTTGAGCAGCCAGTGGTCGCCCCTGTCCTCGGCGCGGGTCCTGATGCCCTGGAGGTCGGAGCCCGCGCCGGGCTCCGTCATGGCGATGGCGGTGACGATCGAGCCGTCGCAGAAGCCGGGCAGCCAGCGCCGCTTCTGCTCCTCGGTGGCGAGGCCCGTCAGATACGGCCCGATGATGTCGTTGTGCAGCCCGAGCGCGAGCCCGGAGGCTCCCGCGCGCGTGAACTCCTCCACGAGTACGGCGCTGTAGCGGAAGTCGGGGGTGCCGCCGCCTCCGTACTCCTCGGGCACGGCGAGTCCGAGCAGGCCCTGCTTTCCTGCCGCCCGCCAGGCGTCGCGGGAGACGATGCCGTCCTTCTCCCACTGCTCGTAGTGCGGCAGCACCTCCTTGGCGAGGAAGGTGCGCACGGTCTCGCGGAACGCCTCGTGGTCGGCGGTGAAGATCTGCCGCTTCATGTCGCGCTCGCCCTCCTGGGAGCCGGTTCTCGACGCTTTCGACCAGCCGGGCCGGCTCCGGGCCGGCCGGCCTGACGGGGTGCATGGGGGCGCGCACGGCACGGCATGCCACGGCGCGCTATCGGGCGGGCCTCCCGGCCCGGCACGGCGCGGTCCCGGGCGGCTTCCGGGCGAACGGGACGGCGGCGGACGGCGGCGATGTCACCGCCGGGCGCGGTGCCGACGCCGGGGGCGGTGCCGACGCCGGGCGCCGTGCCGGCACCAGACACCGTGCCGACACCGGGCGCGGGCGGGGAGCCGACGGCGCTCCGGGGCGCACCCGGGGCCGTCCCCGGGTGCGCGGTGCCCCCGATGCGGTCCGCGCCCCGCGTCTCGTGGGTCTTCCCGGGCAGGACCGGGAGGTGCGTGGGGCCGTCGGCGGTCTTCGGGCGCTCGGTGCGGGCGACCGCCGGGCCCGGGGCCGCGGGAGCCCTGGAAGAGCGCGCTCGGGCGGCCGTGGGGACGAGTGCCGTCGGCGGCTGCATCAGGCTCCGTCCCCGAGGAGCCGGGGCACATCCCAGTCGCGTGCGACGCCGGCGGTGTCGGCGCCGGGCCGCGCGGGCCCGCCGCGTACCGACGTGCGGGTGTTCGAGAAACGCGGTGCCGGCGCCGGCTGGGTGATGCCGCCGTGGTCCACGAATGTGCCGCGGGCGGCGAGGTGGGGGTGCGCCGGGGCCTCGCGGAGCGAGAGGACGGGCGCGACGCACGCGTCGGAGCCATCGAAGACGGCCGTCCACTCGTCCCGTGTGCGGGTCTTGAAGCGGTCCGCGACCGCCTCGCGCAGTTCCCCCCAGCGGGCGACGTCCTTGTGGGCCGGGGCCAGGTGCCCGATGCCCAGCAGGTCCACGAACTCCTCGAAGAACTGCCGCTCCAGGGCGCCGACGGCCATGTACCGGCCGTCGGCGGTCTCGTAGGTGCCGTAGAAGGGGCAGCCTCCGTCGAGGAGGTTGGCGCCCCGCCGGTCCTGCCAGCCACCGGCGGCGAGCATGCCGTGGATCATCGAGGCCAGGTGCGCCGCGCCGTCGACGATGGCCGCGTCCACGACCTGTCCGGTGCCCGTTTCACGCGCGTGGTGGAGGGCCGCGAGGACGCCGACGACCAGGTAGAGCGAGCCACCCGCGTAGTCGCCGACCAGGTTGGCGGGGATCGCGGGCGGCGCGTCCGGGTCTCCGATCAGACCGAGGGTGCCGGTGGGCGCGATGTAGGCGATGTCGTGTCCGGCGCGCGGGGCGAGCGGGCCCTCCTGGCCCCAGCCGGTCATACGGCCGTAGACGAGCCTCGGGTTGCGGGCGTGGCAGGTCTCGGGACCGACGCCGAGGCGTTCCGCGACGCCGGGGCGGTAGCCCTCGATGAGGATGTCGGCTCGCTCGGCCAGGTCCAGGACGCGGGCCGGGCCGTCCTGTGCCTTCAGGTCGACGACCACCGAGCGCTTGTTGCGGTTGGTGACGTCGTACTCGGGATTGATCGCGAGCCCCGAGCCGTCGGGCCGGTCCACGCGGACGACGTCGGCGCCCAGGTCGGCGAGGAGCATCCCGGCGAACGGGCCGGGCCCGATGCCCGCCAGCTCGATGACGCGCACGTCGGCGAGCGGGCCGTGTCCCGGCGTCCCTGGCCCTGTCATCCAGCCTCCAGGCTCTCTGTGACACAACTGATGTGACATCGGTGATGTTATGAACAGGCCGCCCCACGGGCAATACCTCAACGAGCAAGCGCTTAGTCGAATTCCCGCCGTCAAACCGTCTCATACCACAGGCAAACGGGGTGAGCGGGGGTTGCCGGTGGCGCCACGCCGACCTCGCCGTCCGGCCACGGCCGCCTCACGCTAGCCTCAGGCCCGGCAACGACGCTGGGGCGGAGAGGTGTCATGAACAGGCGGAAATCTAATCGCGCGTACGACATCGTGCTCTTCGGGGCCACGGGTTTCGTGGGCGCGCTGACCGCGCACTACCTCGCCGCGCATGCGCCCGAGGGACTGCGCTGGGCGATCGCGGGACGCAGCGGCAGCAAGCTGGAGCGGTTGCGGGAACGCCTCGCGGGCGGCGCCGAGCCCGGGCTGCTCCAGGCGGACGCCCAGGACCCGCAGTCGCTGGCCGGACTCGCCCGCGACACGCGTGTACTGGCCACCACCGTCGGACCCTATCTGCGGTACGGCGAGGAGCTGGTGGCCGCCTGCGCCGACGCGGGCACCGACTACCTGGACCTGACCGGTGAGCCCGAATTCGTCGACCTCATGTATGTGCGGCACGACGCCCGGGCGCGGGAGACGGGTGCACGGCTCGTGCACTCCTGCGGCTTCGACTCGGTACCGCACGACCTGGGGGCGTACTTCACCGTGCAGCAGCTTCCCGAAGGGGTGCCGCTCAGGGTGGACGGATACGTCCGTTCGCAGGCGATGTTCTCGGGCGGAACGCTCGCCTCCGCGCTCGGCCAGTTCGCGCGCGGTCCGCAGATGCTGGCCGCGGCCCGCGACCGCGCCCGCCACGAGCCTCGGCTGCTGGGGCGGCGGGCGCAGGCGCCGTTCGGCGCTCCGCGGTACGCGGCGGAGGTCGGTGCCTGGGCGCTGCCGCTGCCGACCATCGACCCCCAGGTGGTGCGCCGCTCGGCGCGGGTGCTGGAGCGCTACGGCCCCGACTTCCGCTACCGGCACTACGCGGCGGTCGAGACCCTGCCGTACGCGGTGGCAGGGGTCGCGGCCGTCGGCGCGCTGTTGACGGCGGCGCAGGTGCCGCCCGCCCGGCGATGGCTGTCGGACCGGCTCAGGCCCGGGGACGGGCCGGGGCCCGAGAAGCGGGCGAAGAGCTGGTTCTCGGTGCGGTTCGTGGGCGAGGGCGGCGGGCGGCGGGTGTTCACGGAGGTCGCGGGCGGCGATCCGGGATACGACGAGACGGCGAAGATGTTCGCCGAGTCGGCCCTGTCCCTCGCCCTCGACGATCTGCCCCGCACGTCCGGCCAGGTCACCCCGGCGGAAGCGATGGGCAACGCGCTCATCGAGCGCCTCCGCACCGCCGGCATCACCTTCCGGGTGGCGGCCCGGCGGTAGGGGTGCTGGGACCGTCACTCCAGGACTGTGTAGATCATCCCGCCGATCCAGGCGATCCCGGTGATCACGCCCAGCAGGAGCACGGCCGTCACGGCGCGCTCGACGGGCTGGGCGGGGTTGCTCATGGCTTTGGAGGGACGCTGCGTCGTCATGGGCACAGCCTGCCGATGACGACGGCACGGCCACATCCGTACAGATACTCAGCACGGGTACTCAGTACGGGTAGTCGGAACGGGTATCCACCACGGGTGCCCGGTACGGGGTCAGCCCGGCGCACCCGGCCGGCCGACGGCGTTCCGGAGGGCCAGCCGGCACAGGGCGTCGGCGCGCCGTGTGGTATCGGGGATGCGGTACCTCGGGGTGAGTGCGAGGGTGTGCGCGCACGCGTTGTCGATGCCGGTCCGGTGGCCCACGGAGACGAAGACCGGTTTGACGCCTGCCCTGGTGCGCAGAGCCCGGCCGACCCGCTCACCGCCCGAGAGCAGGGGGCTGCTGCTGCCGCGCGGAGCGGCGGGCTCCTCGTAGGTGGAGGTGAAGGGGTTCTTGGCGACCCCGATCGTGGGCAGCCCGGTGAGGACGCCCAGGTGGCAGGCGAGGCCGAACCGGCGCGGGTGGGCGAGGCCGTAGCCGTCGCAGACGACCAGACCGGGGTCGCGGTCCAGGGCCGCCAGGGCTGCCAGAACGGTGGGTATCTCGCGGAAGGCCAGCAGGCCGGGCACGTACGGGAAGGAGACCTCGCCGACCGCGGTGGCCTCGGCGACCTGGCCGAGCGTGGCCGCGTCCAGGGCGACGGCAGCCGCCGCGACCACTCCCCGCTCGTCGTCGTAGGCGACGTCGACCCCCGTCACGGTGCCGGCTCCGGGTGGCGGCCCCGGCTCGTCGAGGATGACCCGGCCGCGCAACTCGTCCTGCACGGCTCGGGCTTCTTCTTCGGTCGCGGGCCAGCCCGCGGGGATGCGTACGGTCGTCATGGTGATGCCGAGCGTACGGCCCCGCGGGCTGCCGTCACTTACCGCCCAGCGCGCGCCGCAGTTCGCTCTTGTTCATGTCCGAACGGCCGCGGATGTTGCGCCGCTTCGCCTCCTCGTACAGCTGGTCGTAGGTGGGCCCCTGCGAGCCCTTCCCCGAGCGCAGACCGCCTCGCCTGCCGGACGAGATGTCCTGCGTGGACGTGCGGCTCGCGGTCTTGGACTCGCCGGAACGGGCACGCTCCTTGTTCACGGTCCGAGCCGCGATCTCCTTGGCGCGCCGCTCGCTCTCCCCGCGGTCGAGAGCGCTCTCCTTGATGTGCTCGTACTGGCGTTCCCGCTTCGGGCTGGAGCCGCGTGGCATGACAGGTCACTTCCTCTCAGGTGCGGGACCACCGGGTACCCGATTTCCACCGGGACCACCGTCAGGGCTCCAGATGCGCCACCCGTCCCTGCTCCCCGGCGGCCCAGCACCGCTCCCCAGCGGCCCGGCACCCGAGGTCGGGGCCGCAGTCCACCGTGTCGTACGAGCCCGTGTCGACGGTCCTCCAGGGGCGGCCGCCGACGCCGGTGGGCAGAATGCGGAACCCGCCGTCGACCGGGTCGCTCACCGCCAGGCCGTGGCGCCGGTCGAAGAAGGCGAGGCAGGCGTAGTGCTGCGCACCACCGACGGCGGCGCCCAGGCGCGCGAAGCCAGCCCAGTCCCCGGCGCCGTCCAGACGGCCTCAGCGGGGAACGTCCAGACGTCCTCGCCCGGGAACCGTACGCCCGTTCCCCGGTGTCCTCTCCGGTGTTCCGGTGGTCTCGGGACGGAGCGGACCGTCACCCCGGATCGCCCGTCGGCATGGTCTCGGTGACAGAGGTCACTCGGGTTTCATGTGCACGGGTCGGCTCCATTCATCGTCTCGTCAAGTGCCCGGCCTCACCCGCACGCAGCCCGTCCAGCCGTCACAAGGGAGCAAGGCGTTGTCCACCGTCATCGAGCAGCCCGTGGAGGCCCGTCTCGTCGCCGCCGCGCCGCGGATGCCGAGCATTCCGGCCACGCTCCACTACGACCGGCGCGACCCGTTCGCCGTCCGCATGACCTTCCCGGCCCCGGCCACCCTGGAAGGTGTGGAGGTCTGCTGGACCTTCGCCCGCGAGTTGCTCACGGCGGGCCTGGAGGGCCCTGAGGGCCACGGCGACGTCCGGGTGCGGCCGTACGGCTACGACCGCACCGTGCTGGAGTTCCACGCGCCGGAGGGGACCGCCGTGGTGCACGTCCACTCGGGCGAGATCCGCCGCTTCCTGCGGCGGACCACGGATCTGGTGCCGGTCGGTCTGGAGCATCTGCAGGTGGATCTGGACCGCGATCTCGCCGAGTTGATACGCGACGCCTGCTGAGGGGCCGCCGGAGGCGGCCGTTCAGCGACCGGACCCACCCCGTGGGGGCCGACGTCCGGCGCCGGGCAGCCCGTTGAGCTCCTCGTGGTCGAGCCCGCCGGACAGCGCCTCGTACGTCCCCGCGACCAGCAGCTCCCGTACGGCGCGGCGGACCGGGCCGCGGACGGCCTGCACGACACCGGACCCGGCACTGACCCGGGCGACCCCGAGGGCGGCCAGTTCGGCGACGGTCGGCGCACCGGGCCCGGCCAGCACGTTCAGCGGCCCCTCGATGCCCTCGGCGAGCGCCTTGACGGTCACCGGGTCGACGGCCCCGGGGACGAAGACGCCGTCCGCTCCGGCGGCGAGGAAGGCGGCGGCCCGCTCCGGCGTGTCCGCCGTGCCCCCGGCGCCCCGCAGATACGTGTCGACACGGGCGTTGACGAACAGCGGCACCCCGGCCGCGTCGGCGGCCGCGCGCGCCGCGGCGATGCGCGCGGCCTGTCCGGCGACCGGACGCAGCGGGCTCTCGCCGCCGTACAGACCGTCCTCGATGTTCACGCCGAAGGCACCCGCCGCGAGCACCGCCCTGTCCGTGTCTCCGACGCCCGCCGGGTCGTGCGCGTAGCCCGTTCACAGTGTCCGCGCTCACCGGGACCGCCACCGTGTCCGTCGTGTCCGTGATCCGCGCGAGCGCTGCCAGGGCGTCGTCACGGGAGAGCCGGTCGCCGTCGGCGGACCCCGGTTCCCGGGCGAGCCCGGCGCTGGTGGTGGCGACGGCGGCCGCGCCCGCCTCCTCGACGAGCCGCGCACCGGGGCGTCCCAGACGTTGGGGGCGAGGGGACGGCCGGGGATGTACAGGGCGCGGAAGGCCAGGCCAGGGCCCGCTCGTGCGGCAGGGTGTCGTCGCTCCCGGGGACGAGTCGACCAGCGGGCACCGGGCGCCGGCTGGCGGGAATCCGACGGCCACGTCCGCCCGGCCCGCCTCAGCCGGCCGTCGCCCCCGCCCCGCCGGCCGTGGCCCCGCCGGCCGTGGCCGCGACGACCATGGCCGTGCGGACCTCGTGGACGACCTTCCGCAGCGCGGGAGCCGCGGCACCGCTCCGCTCCGTCAGCGCCTCGATGCGCTCCCTGTGACGCTTGCGGTCCGCGGCGGTCACGACCGTGCCCAGTTCGGCCGCCGCGGCCAGGGCCGCGAGGGCGGCGTCACGGTCGGAGACCTCCGTGACGGGCACCGGCCCTTCGATCACCTGCCGCACCTCCTGCTGCAGCGCCACCACCCCTGGCACCCGCTCCAGCTCGTACTCCACGGAAGGGAAGACCCCGAGCGTCCGCTTCTTCCCGGCGCGCAGCCAGCCGCCGGCGGTGAGCTGGGCGTGGACGGCATCGAGGGTGACGCCGGCACGCAGCGTGACCCAGGTCTTCCAGCGGCGGGGCCGGGACTCCTCGACGAGTTCCAGGAGACCGTCGAGGACGGGGTCACCGGTGCGGGCGTCGGGGTCTGCCGGGGTGGCGACGCCGTCCACGTCGACGAGCAGCCCGCGCTGGGCCAGTTCGGTGAGGGCGCCGGCCCGCACCAGGTAGGCGAGCCGGGTCTCGCCGGTGAGCCTGAGCCTGGTGGTGTCCCAGGCCAGCAGGTACAACAGCGCGGCCGGCGAGGGGGAGCCGTCGGGCACGAGGTCTCCTTGCGGGGTCGGGCGGCACGGCCGGTCCGGGCTCGCCTCGGGCGGCCGTGGACACGCCCCGGCCGCCGACCACGTTAATGCGTTGACACCCCTCAGGCCCGTTCCTACGGTGTACAGCGGTTCTGTCGCCGTCGAGGGGAGAAGGACGTTGCTCGTCTGAGGTCTTGAGACACCGCGTCACACGGCGCTGTCCGCGTCCGTGTGCGTAGCGTGCGACCTCGGCATTCGAGCCGTCCCCCGGTGCAGGGCTCTTCCCCTGTTCACGGCCGTCGCCCCGTGCGGTGTCTCACACGCGTCGCCCCCGCCCATCCCGAACAGTCGCGAGGCCCGCATGTCACTCTCCCCTTCACTCACCGGTACGTCCCTGTCCTTCTCCTGGCCCGACGGCACCCGTGTCTTCGACGGCCTCCAGATCGCGTTCGGCCCCGGCCGGACCGGCCTCGTCGGCGCCAACGGTGCCGGAAAGTCCACCCTGTTGAAACTGATCGCGGGTGAACTCACCCCGTCCGGCGGCACCGTGCACGTCCACGGCGAGATCGGCTACCTGCCGCAGAACGTCACGCTCGACACCGCCCTGCGGGTGGACGAGGCGCTCGGCATCGCGGCGCGGCGCGCCGCACTGCACGCCATCGAGGCGGGCGACGCGGCCGAGGAGCACTTCGCGACCGTCGGCGACGACTGGGATGTGGAGGAGCGCGCCGAGGCGATGCTCGGCGAACTCGGCCTCGGCCACATCGGTCTGGACCGCACGATCGGCGAGGTCTCCGGCGGCGAGTCCGTCCTGCTGCGGCTGGCCGCGCTGCTGCTGCGGCGCCCGGACGTCCTGCTGCTGGACGAGCCGACCAACAACCTCGACCTGTACGCCCGTCGGCGGCTGTACGCGGCGGTCGAGGCATGGCCGGGAGTGATGGTCGTGGTCAGCCACGACCGTGAACTCCTCGATCTGGTCGACCAGATCGCGGATCTGCGTGCCGGAGAGGTCACCTGGTTCGGCGGCACCTTCTCCGCGTACGAGGAGGCCCTGGCCGTCGGGCAGGAGGCGGCCGAGCGCATGGTGCGCGTCGCCGAGTCCGACCTGCGCAGGCAGAAGCGCGAACTGGCCGAGGCCCAGATGAAGCTGGCCCGCCGCAAGCGGTACGGCCAGAAGATGTGGGACAGCAAACGCGAACCGAAGATCGTCATGGGGGCGCGCAAACGGGCGGCCCAGGAGTCCGCCGGCAAGCACCGCATCCTGCATGAGGAGAGGCTCGCCGAGGCCAGGGAGCGCCTCGACGAGGCGGTCGAGGCGGTGCGGGACGACGACGAGATCCGTGTCGACCTGCCCCACACGGCGGTGCCGCTGGGGCGGTCCGTGCTGACGCTGCGGGATCTGCAGCCGGCGTACGGTGCCCGTATGGAGGGCGGCCTCGATGTGCACGGTCCGGAGCGGATCGCGCTCGTCGGACGCAACGGCGCGGGGAAGACCACGCTGCTGCGCACGATCGCGGGCGAGCTGGAACCCGTGGCGGGCGAGGTCACGGCGCACGTGCCGCTGCGTTTCCTGCCGCAGCGGCTGGACGTTCTCGACGACGGTCTGTCGGTCGCGGAGAAC
The DNA here is from genome assembly GCF_042678285.1 of Streptomyces caeni. Taxonomy (NCBI): domain Bacteria; kingdom Bacillati; phylum Actinomycetota; class Actinomycetes; order Kitasatosporales; family Streptomycetaceae; genus Streptomyces; species Streptomyces caeni. The sequence continues at coordinate 707 of NZ_JBHUDX010000021.1, read as the reverse complement.
GTGGCCCGGTTCGCCCCCGGCGCCACCGGCAACCGGATCCGGGCACGTCTGGCCCGCTTCCTGTTCCGTGGCGCGCGCGCCGACCAGCCGGCCGGAACCCTGTCGGGCGGCGAACGCTTCCGCGCCACCCTGGCCGCGCTGATGCTAGCCGAGCCGGCACCGCAGCTGCTGATGCTCGACGAGCCGACGAACAACCTCGACATGGCGAGCGTGCGGCAGCTCGTCACGGCCCTGGAGTCGTACGAGGGCGCGCTGATCGTGGCCGGCCACGACCTGCCCTTCCTGGAGTCGATCGGGGTCACCCGCTGGCTGCTGCTGGAAGGCGGGCTCAGGGAGACGACCCCCGAGGCCCTCGGCGGCCCCGCCTGAGCGCTTCGCTGGAAGTCCGGTACACCAGCCGCGGGTTCGTCGTGGCTGATCGCGCAGTTGACCGCGCCCCCTTGGGGTGCTGCCGAACCGCACCGGACTTCGCCGGGCCCGCCCAGAAGGCGGCCGGGCGGCCCCGCACCGAGATCGTCACGCCTTCCCGCGCCGGAGCGGGGTATGCGACGCAGACCCTCGCCATGGCCGGTGCCGGGTTCGCCGGTCCGGCTCCGTCCCCACGGCGCCCGCCACTCGTGACACCGGCGCGCGGCGGCGCGGCGGTGACCGGCGGCAGTCCCCGGCGGCGGCCCCCGAAGCCGCACGGCCCGCCTCGGCCGACGGAT